>NZ_CP144918.1:0-115000 GCF_036700095.1 Pelagerythrobacter marensis
CGGTGCCGTCTCAAGGAAAACGCCTCAGACCGCGGCCAGCGCCTTGCGCCAACGCACCAGCCGCTCCGCGCGCCTTTCCGGCGCGAGCGAGGGCTCGAAACGGCGAACCTTGCCCCGCATGGCGCCAACGGCATCCTCCAGGCTCGGGTGCAGCCTGGCCCCGACTGCGGCCAGCATCGCCGCGCCGAACGCCGTCGTCTCGACGAAGTCGGGCCGTTCGACCTCGATGTCCAGCATATCGGCCAGGTCCTGCGCCATCCAGTCGTTCGCGCTCATGCCCCCGTCGATGCGCAAGCTCTGCCAGGGCGCTCCGTCGGCAGCGAAGGCATCGGCAAGATCGTGGGTCTGGTGCGCCATCGCCTCCAGCGCGGCCCGGGCGATCTGCGCCCTGCCGCTGGAGAAGCTCAGCCCCGCGATCACCCCGCGCGCCTCGGCCCGCCAGTGCGGCGCGCCGAGACCGGAAAGCGCGGGGACGATCGTCACCTCGCCGCTGTCGGGGATCGAGCGGGCAAGCGCCTCCGTTTCCGCGGCCGATCCGATCAGCCCCAGCGAATCGCGCAGCCACTGCACCAGACTGCCCGCGACGAAGACCGCTCCTTCCAGCGCGAACCGCCGCTTCCCGTCCCGTTGGGTCAATACCGTGCCGAGCAGACGGTGGGTCGAGCGGGGCACGGCATCGCCCTGGTTGGTCAGCACGAAGGCCCCCGTGCCGTATGTCGCCTTCGTCTCCCCCGGCGCGAGGCAGCCCTGCCCCACTGTCGCCGCCTGCTGGTCGCCGGCAAGGCCGCAGATCGGGATCGAAGCCCCCAGGATATCGCCGGACGTGCGGGCGAGCATTCCGTGCGTATCGACCACTTCGGCCAGCGCCGCCGGCGGAACGCCGAAAAGCGCGCACAGGCCGGGATCGAACTGCGCCCCCTCCAGCGGGAGGAGCAGCGTGCGGCTGGCATTGCTGGCATCGCTGACGAACGCGCCGCCCGACAGCTTGAACACGAGCCAGCTTTCCACCGTCCCCAGCGCCAGCGCCCGCCGCTCCGCCGCCGCGCGCACCGCCGCCTCGTTGTCGAGCAGCCAGCGCATCTTGGTGGCGGAGAAATAGGGGTCGAGCACCAGGCCGGTGCGGCGGTGAAGCGCGTCTTCGTGCCCGGCGGCCTTCAGTTCGGCGCAGAGCGGCGCGGTGCGCCGGTCCTGCCACACGATCGCACGCGCCAGCGGCTCGCCGCTGTTGCGATCCCAGGCGACGACGGTTTCGCGCTGGTTGGCAATGCCGATCGCCGCCACGGCGCCGGGCCCACCGGCCTTCGCCACCACGTCTTGCGCGCAGGCAAGCGTGCGCCGCCAGATCTCGTCGGCATCGTGTTCGACCCAGCCCGGCTTCGGATAGTGCTGGGTGAGTTCGCGCTGGGCCATATGGTGCAACGCGCCGTCGGCGCCGAACAGCATGGCCCGCGTCGAGGTGGTGCCCGCATCGAGGACGAGGATCCGCTCTCCCATGCCCTGTATCCTAGCGCCTTTCGCCGGCCGCGCCATAGCCGGCGCCCGCGAAAACTCGACACGACCGCCGCCCGCCCCCATATGGTCCTCATGGCAGGACCGCCCCCCAAACCCTGGCCCACCGGGAAAGCCGAACGGCCCGAACCGCTCGTGCGCCGGGTGCTCGCGCCCAACCCATCGCCCTATACCTATACCGGCACCCAGACTTACATCGTCGGCGATGCCGGGCGAGTCGCGGTGATCGACCCGGGCCCCGACGACGAGGCGCATATCGCAGCCATCCTGGAGGCGCTGGACGGCGCCGAGGTGGCGGCGATCATGTGCACCCATACGCACCGCGACCATTCCCCCGGCGCGCGGCCCCTCGCTGCCGAGACCGGCGCGCCGGTGGTCGGGTGCGCCCCGCTCGCGCTGGACCGGGACGTGCTCGACGCCTGGGGCCCGCGGGCCGATGCCTCGTTCGACAGCGACTATGCGCCCGACCGCGTGCTGGAAGACGGCGAGGCGATGACCGGTCCGGGCTGGACGCTGCGCGCCGTCCACACCCCGGGCCATACATCCAACCACTTGTGCTTCGCGCTGGAGGAAACCGGTGCCTTGTTCACCGGCGATCACGTGATGGGCTGGTCCACCAGCGTCGTCGTGCCGCCCGACGGCGACATGGGCGAATACATGGGCAGCCTCGAACGCCTGCACGCACGCGACGATCGCGTGTACTATCCGGCACACGGCCCGGCGGTCGACAAGCCGCGCCAGCTCGTGCGCGGGATGATCGGCCACCGGCGTCAGCGGGAGAACCAGATCCTGCGCCTTCTGGGCGATGCACCGCTGGCGGCGGCCGATTTCGTATCGCGCATGTACAAGGGCCTCGACCCCCGCCTCCACGGGGCGGCGGAAATGAGCGTGACCGCGCACCTGCTGGATCTGGAACGCCGCGGGCTGGTCGGACGTTCGGGCGATATATGGCAGACCGCATGAAATCGGGCGAACGGCTCGACGAGATAGAACCCGCCGTTTCGCGCGAGCGGCCGCTGGCGCTGGTCCAGGCGGTTCCGTGGATGATCGTGATCGCCCTGCTCGCGCTGGCGGCATGGCTGGGCTGGCGGGCGTTCTTCTATCAGGAAGAAGGCGATCCGGTGGGCAGCGCAATGCTGGCTTTCGAAAAGCAGAATTCGCTGACCGTCTTTTCCTCGCGGTTCGAAATCGTCGCGGAAAGCGAGGACACGCGCGGGGTTCTGGGCGTGCCGGTGCTGCGATCGCGCCAGGCGATGATCGTTCCGGCGTCGGTCGAATACCGGCTCGACCTGTCGCAGATGGGGCGCGAACGGATGGAGTGGGACCCCGATACCCAGCGGCTGACCGTCAGGCTGCCGCCGCTTCGGATCGGCCGGCCCAATCTCGACGAAGCGCAGGCCCGCGTGTTCCAGGACGGGGTTTTCATCACCCGCGACGCCTCGCGCGATCTCAGCCGGAACAATTCGCAGCAGGCCGAACGCAAGGCGGCGGCGTTCGCCAAGAACCCCGAAGTGCTGGCGCTGGCCCGCACCGCCGCGAAAGAGGCGGTGCGCCAGAATCTCGCCATTCCCCTGCAAGTCGCCGGCTATGCGCGCGCGAACGTGTCGGTGACCTTCGACGGCGAGGAAACACCCGCCGCCCCGGCGCGCTAGCCAAAATGCACAGTGTCCCAGCGCAGGCTGGGACCTCATGCCACCGGCGAAGCGGCGGGAGCGGCTAGGCCGTGACTTTGTCCTCCTGAAGCGCGGGATAATCGATGTACCCTTCCGGCCCGCGTCCGTACCAGCTGTGCGGCACGTCCTTGTTGGGGGCCAGTTCGGCGCCGCGCGCGATGCGCTGCGGAAGATCGGGGTTGGAAATGAAAGGCCGGCCGAAGCTGACCGCTTCGCACCGCCCGTCGGCGACATCGCGCGAAGCCTCTTCGGGCGTATAGTCGGAATTGAGGATCAGCGGCCCGGAATAGATTTCACGGATCACATCGTCCTGCTTGGGAACGTCGGTCTTGCCGAAAGTGCCGTCCGGCCCCGGCTGGCGCAGTTCGAGAAAGGCGATCCCCAGCGCTTCGGCCACTTCGGCGGCCGCGCCGAAGGTCGCGGCCGGGTCGCTGTCGTCGCAGCCCTGCGTTTCGCCATTGGGGCTGAGGCGCAGGCCCACCCGGTCGGCGCCCCAGACGTCGATCAGCACCGTCAGCACTTCGCGCAGGAAACGGGTGCGATTTTCCGGCGATCCGCCATATTCGTCGTCGCGATGGTTGGTGCCGTCGCGCAGGAACTGGTCGACCAGATAGCCGTTCGCGCCGTGCAGCTGCACCCCGTCGAAACCGGCCGCTTTCGCGTTCTGTGCCGCCTTCCGATAGTCTTCGACCACGCGCGCGATCTCTTCGACCGAAAGCGCGCGCGCCGGTTCGTAGTCCTTGCGTCCGTCGTAAGTATGGGCATGGCCCGGCGCGGTCGTGGCGCTGGCCGAAACCGGCGGCGCGCCATCCAGGAAATCGGGATGGACCAGGCGGCCCATGTGCCACAGTTGCAGGACGATCCGCCCGCCTTCGTCGTGGACCGCGCGGGTGATCGCTTTCCAGCCTTCGACCTGCTCCTCGCTCCAGATGCCCGGCGCCCCCGGCCAGCCCGACCCTTCCACGCTGATCCCGGTGGCTTCGCTGATGATCAGGCCTGCGCCGGCGCGCTGGCGGTAATATGTCGCCATCATGGCGTTCGGCACGACGCCCGGCAGGTCGGCGCGGCCGCGGGTCAGCGGGGCCATGACTATCCGGTTGGACGCTTCGATCGCGCCCATCGTCAGGGGTTGGAACAGGTTTTCGTGCATTGCGTCAGCCCTTTTTGCTGTGGACCTGAGCGATTGGAGCTAGGGGGCCGCCATGAGGCTGACAACCGAATCGGTGGCAGAGAAAAACTTTCAGGCCGGGGCGTGGCACTTTGCCGCGCTGATGGCCGGGAACGTCGCGCTCGCGCTGGGGCCGTGGCTGGTCAGGCTGGCCGACACCGGGCCGGTCGCGGCCGGATTCTGGCGCATGTTCCTGCCCCTTCCCTTGCTGGCCCTGCTGGCGTGGCGCGCGCGGACGCCGGGGCCGCTCGACCGGCGCACCGCGCTGATGGTCGTGGCGGCGGGCCTGTTCTTCGCCTTCGACCTGGCCAGCTGGCATATCGGGATCGAGCGCACGCGCCTGGCGAACGCCACGCTGTTCGGCAATTCGGGCAGCGTGATCCTGATGATCTGGGGCCTTGTCGCGCTGCGCCGCGCACCGGCGGGGCGCGAGTGGCTGGCGCTCGCCGCGGCGCTGGGGGGCGCGGCCATTCTGATGGGGCGCAGCCTGGAAATTTCCGCCGCCACGCTGGTGGGGGACCTGCTGTGCCTGCTGGCCGGGGTGTTCTACGCCTTCTACCTGATCCCGGCGCAGCGGGCCCGGGCGACGCTGGGCCAGTGGGCCGTGCTGCTTCTGGTGGCGCTGGTCGCGGCGCCGGCCCTGCTGGGCTTCGCGGTGTTCCTGGGCGAGCCCGTCTGGCCGGGGGAGGCGGGCTGGGGTCCCGTGGTCGCGCTCGCGATTTCGAGCCAGCTTGTCGGGCAGGGGCTGCTGGTCTTCTCGCTCCGCCATTTTCCGCCGCTGGTGATCGGCGTCGCCCTGCTGACGCAGCCGGCGATCGCGGCGGCGGTCGGCTGGTTCGCTTTCGGCGAAGTCCTGGGGCTGCCCGACATGGCGGGCATGGTCCTGGTCGCCTGTGCGCTCCTGCTCGCCAAGCTGGCCGAGCCGCGGGTGGCGCGGGTGGCGCCCGAGCGGGGCTGACTCTCGCTCTCAGGCGAAGGCCTGCTGGAACGCGGCGTATCGCTCTTCCACCCGTTCGAGGTCCGGCCCGTTCAGGCTGTGGCGCGCCTGTTCGCACAGCATGGCCCCCTGTTCGCGCAGCATTTCCTTGCGCGCGCGATCGGGCAGCGGCTCTGCCGCGGTGCGCAGGGCGTCGAGCATGATCAAGGCCGCCGTCGGACTGGTGGCAACGCCGCTGCGCATCGTGCCGAAGCTGCGATTGAGGAAGTGGCCGAAGGTTTCCGGCAGCGGTTCGACCCGGTTGCCGTCGGGGTGATCCTCGCGCCTCCGGTCGAGGTCGCGCAGGCCGAGGTCGGCAATGGCCGCGCCCAGCCAGTGGATCGCGGTGATCGCGGTGAAGGGATCGTTGATGCCGGGGGACAGCGCGCGCAGGCCGATTTCGACCAACTCGTCGATCAGGAAGCGCGGGTCCTGCGTCGGCGTGCGGGTCGACCCGAGCGTGAACGCGCCGCGCAGCTTCTCCGCCAGCTTGTCGTCCACGCTCCCTTCGCAGATGCGGATCAGGGGCATTCCGGAATGCACGAAATCGCCGGTGCGCACCTCCAGCGCGATCCGGCATCCCGCCTCTTCCGCGATCTCTTCCAGCTCGTCGAACTCGATCAGCTGGACGTAGCCGGTGGCCTGCACCGTCAGCGGGCGCCCGTCCGGCGCGGGCGGCGCTTCGCCCCCGTTATGGTCGTCCGGGTAGTTGTCGGCAATGTCGCGCAGCAGCCGCTTGCCGATCCCCTCCAGCACCGAATTGATGCGGATCGAGGACGGGATGTGGTTGAGGAAATAGACCAGAACCGCGATCGAAAGCGCCATCAGGAGATAGGCGACCAGCAGCGAAAGCTGCGGCACGAAACCGGGCAGCGCGGTCGCCAGCGCCTCGTCAGCGCCGGGCGGCGGCTCGTCCTCCTTGCGCACCGAGCGAAGCACGGTGAGCGCGTAGACGAACGTGCCGATGAAGGTCGCCAGGCTGAGCTGGTTGCCCTTGTCCTCCATGAAATTGGTCAGCAGCCGCGGGCCGTATGTGCCGCTGGCATAGGCGACGGCAGCGATCGTGATCGAGAAGACGGTGGAGGCCACGCCGATCATCGAACCGGCGATGACGGTCAGCATGTTCGCCGCCCCATCCGGCCGGGCGGGCACGATCGCTTCGACCTGGTTGAGCCATTCGGCCGCGCCCATCCGGTCGAGCTGGATCAGCCCGAAGGCGAGCAGGACCGCGGTGAGCGCGAACAGCGCCGGATAGAACCAGTAATTGGCGTTGAGCCGGGCCAGGAACCAGCGAATATCCACCCTCATGGCATATCAATGCCCGGGGCGGATGTCGGTTGCAAGCAAAGGACACGCCCCGCCGGTCAGACTTTGCCCAGGTCCCCCTTGCCCACGGTGCCGCTGGCCATTTCCAGCATCCGGTCGAGGCTCTGCTTGGCCTTCAGGCGCAGCCCTTCCTCGATCTCGATCCGCGGTTCGAGATCGCGCAGGCAGGCGTAGAGCTTCTCCATCGTGTTGAGCGCCATATAGGGGCAGATGTTGCACGAACAGTTGCCGTCCGCCCCCGGCGCGCCGATGAAGTTCTTCTCCGGCAGCGCCTTTTCCATCTGGTGGATGATGTGCGGCTCGGTCGCGACGATCAGCGTGTCGCCTTCGAACGTGCGCGCGAACTGCAGGATGCCGCTGGTCGAGCCGACATAGTCGGCGTAGTCGATGATCGTCGGCGGGCATTCCGGGTGGGCCGCGACCGGGGCGCCGGGATGCTGTTCCTTCAGCTTCAGCAGCTCGGTCTCGCTGAACGCCTCGTGCACGATGCACACCCCGGGCCAGAGGAGCATCTCGCGGTTGAACTTGCGGCTGAGATAGCCGCCCAGATGCCGGTCGGGGCCGAAGATGATCGGCTGGTCTTCGGGAATCTGGCTGATGATCGTTTCGGCCGAAGAGCTGGTCACGATCACGTCGGACAGCGCCTTAACCTCGGTCGAGCAGTTGATGTAGGTCAACGCGATATGATCCGGATGCGCCTCGCGGAAAGCCTTGAACTTGTCGGGCGGGCACGAATCCTCGAGCGAGCACCCGGCATCGAGGTCGGGCAGGACGACGATCTTTTCCGGGCTGAGGATCTTGGCCGTATCGGCCATGAACTTGACCCCGCAAAAAGCGATCACGTCGGCGTCGGTGTCGGCGGCCTTGCGGCTCAGCTCGAGCGAATCGCCGACGAAATCGGCAAGGTCCTGTATGTCGGGCTTCTGATAATAGTGCGCGAGGATGATCGCGTTGCGCTCCTTGCGCAGGCGGTCGATCTCTGCAAGCAGGTCAGTGCCGGAGGGGATATTGTTTTCAAACGACATGCCGGTCTCCTATGCCGGATCATATAGGAAGCGGTCGAGCGATTGTCGCGGAGATATTCTTCGACAGGCTATTTCCGCGCTTTTCACGCGGGGCCACGCCCGTCCGTTCCTCAACAGACGACTGCAACGGAGAGACGCGTGAACGACCCAGTTCTCACAGAAGCGGCAACGGTGAAGAAGAGCGCGCGGATCAAGGTCAATCCCCCGGTCTTCTACACCTCGGCCGCGCTGATTCTGGCCTTCGCGCTGTTCGGCGCGCTGTTTTCCGAGCGCGCCGGCGAAGCGTTCGACGAGATCCAGCGGATCATCGTGCTCGACTTCGGCTGGTTCTACATCGCCGTCGTGGCCGGCTTTCTGGCCTTCGTGGTGTTCCTGATGGTCAGCCGTTACGGCGACATCAAGCTGGGGCCGGACGAGTGCGAACCCGAATACAGCTATATCTCGTGGTTCGCGATGCTGTTCAGCGCGGGGATGGGCATAGGGCTGGTGTTCTTCGGCGTGGCCGAGCCGATCCAGCACTATGCCTCCCCCCCGGTGGGCGAAGGCGGAACGGTCGACGCCGCGCGCCAGGCCATGGTGCTGACCTTCTTCCACTGGGGCTTCCACGCCTGGGGCATCTATGTCGTCGTCGGGCTGGCGCTGGCCTATTTCTCGTTCCGCCGCGGCTTGCCGCTCACGGTCCGCTCGGCGCTTTTCCCCCTTATCGGCCAGCGCATTCACGGCCCGATCGGCCACGCGGTCGACGTCTTCGCGGTGCTGGGCACGATGTTCGGGGTGGCGACGTCGCTCGGCGTCGGCGTGCTCCAGGTCAATGCCGGCTTCGCCTATCTGTTCGGGGTGCCGGTCGGGACCCCGGTGCAGCTGATCCTGATCGCGTCGATCACCGGGCTGGCCACGATCTCGGTGTTCCTCGGCCTCGACAAGGGCGTCAAGCGCCTTTCGGAAATGAACATCGTTCTGGCCGTTCTGCTGCTGCTGTTCGTTCTGGTCGCGGGTTCGACGGTCTTTCTGCTGGAAGCGCTGATGCAGAACATCGGCGCCTACATGTCCTCTTTCGTCCAGCGCACGTTCCGCATGTACGCTTACGAGCCGAACCCCTGGCTGGGCGACTGGACGCTGTTCTACTGGGGCTGGTGGATCGCCTGGTCGCCGTTCGTCGGCATGTTCATCGCGCGCATTTCGCGCGGGCGGACGATTCGCCAGTTCGTCGGCGGGGTGCTGCTGGTGCCGGTCCTGTTCACCTGTCTGTGGATGACGGTGTTCGGCAACACCGCGATCAACCTCGACATGAGCGGGGTGGCGCCGATCGCGCAGACGGTGTCCGACAATCTGCCGATCGCCCTGTTCGAGATGCTTCAGGAACTGCCGTTTTCGACGATCACGTCGCTCATCGCGACGCTGCTGGTCATCACGTTCTTCGTGACCTCGGCGGATTCGGGCGCGCTGGTGATCGACATGATCACGTCGGGCGACGCCGACAATCCGCCTGTCTGGCAGCGCATCTTCTGGGCCGTCAGCGCGGGCGGGATCGCCGCCGTCCTGCTGGTTGCCGGGGGGCTGCAAGCCTTGCAGACGGCCGCCATCGCCAGCGCCCTGCCGTTCGCGGTAATCATGGTGTTCATCTGTTTCGGCCTCTTGCGCGCGTTGCAGATGGAAGACGTCGGCTCCGCCGTCGATCTGTTGCAGCCGATAGCCGCGCCGGCCGATCCCGAGCTGAGCTGGAAACAGCGGCTCGCCTCGATCACCCATTTCTTCCATCGGCACGAGATCGAGCATTTCCTCGACCAGACCGCACGCCCGGCGATCGAAGAAGTGGTCAACGAGTTGCGGCAGCGCGGGCTCGCGCCCGAACTGGTGCGGGAAGGCGACCGGCTGGAACTGACCGTGCCGCATGGCGAGCGGGGCGCCTTTCGCTACACGATCCGCAGCCGGGCGTTCCTGGCGCCGAGTTTCGTGTGGGCGGAAACCCGCAAGGCGCATGAGAAGGAGCGGCGCCACTACCGGGCGATGGCGCACAGCTCGGAAGGCGAGCATACCCACGACGTCACCGGATATACCAGCGCGCAGCTGATCCACGATCTGCTCAACCGCTACGCGCACTTCCGGCACGCCCGGCGGCTGGCGTGACTGATGGGCCGGTGCCGTTTTCGGCCGGGCCGAAGCGGCACCGGCCTTCGAAAGAGGGCGCACCTCTCACCCCATCTCTCATTCCCGCGCACGCGGGAATCCATCGGTCGGAACGACCGCACCCCGGATCCCCGCGTTCGCGGGGATGGCAAGGAGGGTGTGGTTCGAGGACGATGACCGCTTGTAATCACTGAATTTGTCATCCCCGCGAATGCGGGGATCCATGGCCCGGCCTGCCCACCGGCTCAACGGCAAAAATCGCGTCAAAACGCCGGACTGTCGGCCGATCCCGTCCTATTCCTGCCCGTCGCTCGTCCCACCCTCATCGGCGGCGGGCGGATCGGGTTCGTCCGGTTCGTCGTCAGTCCGGGCCGCGGCGGCGCCGTCCTGCGGGGCATCGTCGTCCGGCCCGTCCGCAGCCGTTTCGCCGTCGCTGGCGCCGCCATTGCCCTCCGCGCTCTCGGGATCGTCTTGCAGGGGCGGGGATTGCGAGCGGACCGTGTCCAGCGGCAGCATCGCGTCGCTGATCGTTCCGCCGAGCACTTCGCCTTCGGCCCCGTCGGAGGCGGCGCCATCGTCCGCTCCGCTATCGCACGCCGCAAGCGCAAGCGCGAATGCGAGCGCGGCGGCCGTCGCCATCTTGTGCATCATCGTTTCACTCCACAGGCGCGCGCCAGCCCGTCCAGGAACCCCGGCGCGCGCGCTTCCAATGCCCTGTCCCATTCGTCGGGCGCAACCGCGATCCCGAGCCGTTCGAGGCTGGTGACCCCGTATTCGGCGATCCCGCAAGGGACGATCCCGGCGAAATGCGACAGGTCGGGGGCCAGGTTCACCGCGAACCCGTGCATCGTGACCCAGCGCCTCACGCGCACGCCGATCGCCCCGATCTTCGCTTCCGATCCGTCGATATCGCGCGTCCAGATCCCGATCCGCCCTTCGGCCCGCCAGGATTCGACGCCGAAATCGGCCAGCGTGTCGATCACCCATCCTTCGATCGCATGGACGAAACAGCGCACGTCCTTGCCCCGCCGGTTGAGGTCGAGCAGGACATACCCGATTCGCTGCCCCGGCCCGTGGTAGGTGTAGCGCCCCCCGCGCCCGGCCTCGACCACTTCGAAGCGCGGGTCGAGCATTTCGGCCGGTGCGGCGCTGGTCCCCGCAGTATAGACCGGCGGGTGTTCGAGCGACCAGACCAGTTCGCGCGCTTCGCCCGCGGCGATGGCGCGGTTGCGCGCTTCCATCTGCGTCAGCGCCTCGCGATAGGGCACTTGCCCGCTTTCGCGCCGCCATTCGATATCGATCGGAATATTGCCGGACATTGCCGATTGCGTGGCGTGCCTTGCAGGGCTTATCAAGGGGGAAGGCAACAGCACGAGGGGGTTCACGATGAAATTCGATATGGGACGCGCCTGGAGCGAGACCACGGCAATGCTCGGCGCGAACAAGGAACTGCTTGCGGTGATTGCGGGCATCTTCATCTTTCTGCCCAATCTGGCGCTGGCCATGCTGGTGCCCGAAATGATGCAGGGGCCGGCCGAGGTCGACCCGGAAAACCCGATGGCCACGATGCAGGCCTTCTATGCCGAAAACGGGATCTGGTTCTTCCTTCTGGCGATCGTGCAGGCCATCGGCACGCTTTCGCTGCTCGCCCTGCTGCACGACCGGCGCCCGACCGTGGGCGAGGCGATTCGCACCGGGCTGGTGACGCTGCTGCCCTATATCGCGGCCCAGCTGATCATCATGCTCGGCGTGGCGATCGTGCTCGGCGTGCCGGTCGGCATTGCGACCGGGGCCGGCGGAGCGGCGGCGGGCGTGGTCGTGGGCCTGATCGCCGCGATCGTGCTGATCTACATCATGGTGAAGGTTTCGCTCGTTTCGCCGGAAATGGTTCTCGGCGGGACGCTCAATCCCCTTACCGCGATCGCCAATTCGTGGCGGCTGACGAAAGGCAACAGCCTCCGCCTGTTCGCATTCTATCTGCTGCTGCTGATCGGGGTGGGCGTGGTTGCCATCGTGATCGCCATGATTTCCGGCCTGTTCGTCGCCATGCTGGGCCAGAACGCGGCGGGCCTGCTGGTCGGCGGGGCGCTGAACGGCGTGCTGGCCGCGATCTGGAGCGTGCTGATCGTGTGCGTCGTCGCCGCGGTCTACAGGCAGCTTTCGGGGCCTTCGACCGAGGCGGTCAGCGAGACTTTCGAATAAGGGGCCTGGCCCCGGCGGGGGCGGCCGGGTCCGGGCACCCGGATCAGGCCGCCTCGTCCTTCCAGCCCCAGAAAAGCTGGCACGGCAGGACGTTCCACAGTTCGAAGCCCTGCTCGATACGGGCAAAGTGCTTCGCCATGTAATCGCGCGCCCTGGCGCTGAACTGGTAGACGAGGAACGCCCCGCCCGGCCGCAGGACGTCGTGCGTCGCCTGCGCTATGGCCGGCCCGACCCCCTCGGGCAGGGTCGAGAAGGGCAGGCCCGACAGGACGTAATCGGCTTCCTCGTATCCGATCGCGCGGACGATGTCCTGCACGTCGGCCGCCGATCCGTGGACGGCGACGAAGCGCCCGTCGGTGATCGTGCGCTTGAGATAGTCGATATAGAGCGGGTTGGTGTCGATCACGAGCAGCTTGCCGTCGCGCGGCAGCCGTTCGAGCACCGGGCGGCAGAATGTGCCGACGCCGGGGCCGTATTCGACGAACAGCTTGCACTCTTCCCATTTCACGGGCTCGAGCATCTTGCGGATCGTGAAGCGCGAAGACGGGATGATCGAGCCGACCATCCTGGGATGTTCCACGAAGCCCCGGAAAAACACGCCCCACTGGCCGAGCAGCCGGCTCATGCGATCGCGGAGCCGGGTGCGCGGCGAAACCGCCAGATCGTTATAATTGGACAAGAAAAATGCCTCGCTCGATTGCGTTGGTGCCAAAGCTGCCGCAATCGCGCGCCGTTTGCAAATCGGCGGGCATATTGCAAGCATCGCGCGCCCGGCCTAGCGCGATGTGCGATGAACGACCGCGAGTCCGCTCCCGAACCGCAGATCCTGCAGCCCTCCCCCCCGCTCGGCATTTCGCGCGGGCGCATGGCGCTGCTGTTCCTGGTCATGCTGGTCACCGCCGCCGGCAACACCGCGATGCAGTCGGTCATGCCCTCGGTCGGCACGGCGCTGGGGGTGGCGGACGTCTGGATCTCGATCGCCTATACGTGGTCTGCGCTACTTTGGGTAATTTTCGCCCCCATATGGGCTCGCCGCTCCGACCGACGCGGGCGCAAGGCGATGATGGCGATCGGTTTGACCGGTTTCATCGCCTCGTTCGCGCTCTGCGGCCTGGTGCTGATGTTCGGGCTGGCCGCCGCGATCCCGGCCGCGGCCACGCTGATCCTCTTCGCCGCGGCGCGCAGCCTCTACGGCGGGTTCGGCTCGGCCGCGCCGCCGGCGGTGCAGGCATATGTAGCCAGCCGCACGCCGCGTACCGAGCGGACCAAGGCGATGGCGCTGATCGCGTCCAGCTTCGGGCTCGGCACGGTGATCGGCCCGGCGCTGGCGCCGCTGCTGATCTTCCCCGCCACCGGCCTGGTCGGGCCGTTCTTCGCCTTTGCCGCGGTCGGCGTTGCCGTGCTGGTGGCGCTGCGACTGCGGCTGCCCAACGATGCGCCCAGCTTCGCCGCGCGCGGCAATGTCGTCGCCGTCCCTTTCAGCGCCAATTCGAACCCCGCGGTGGGACGGGGGGACGAAGACGAGGATGAGGACGAGCGCGACGGAATCGGCGGAGGAGAGGCCGGCGGCGAAAGCGGGGGCGAAGCGATCGAAGCGGCTGCGATCCCCGACCTTTCGTGGCGCGACCGCCGGCTGCGCCCGTGGGTGATCGCCGGCCTTCTGGGCGGTCATGCGCAGGCCGCGACGCTCGGCATCATCGGGTTTTTCATCCTCGACCGCCTGGGCCTGCGGGACGACCCCGCCGCCGGCACCGGGCCGATCGGCCTGATCCTGATGTGCGGCGCGATCGCGACCCTGCTGGCGCAGTGGGGCCTGATCCCGATGCTCAAGCTCGGCCCGCGTGCCTCGACCCTGTGGGGCATGGCCCTGGCCATCATCGGCGTCCTGGGCTTCTCGGTGGCGCAGGACCTGCACGCGATCGCGCTCGGTTTCGCGGTCGCTTCGCTCGGCTTCGGTCTCTACCGGCCCGGCTTCACCGCCGGGGCCTCGCTCGCCGTGACGCGGCAGGAACAAGGCCAGATCGGCGGCATCGTGGCCTCGATCAACGGGGCGGCCTATGTCGTCGCCCCTGCGGCCGGCGTATGGCTCTATGGCCATCACCAGTGGATCGGCTTCGCCGCCATCTGCCTGCTTTGCGCGGCCGTGTTCGTGCTCGGCTACCGCTCGCTCGATGCCGATGCGGTTCTCGAAGGCCGCGCGACGGACGACAGCTAGAGGATTTCCTCGACCTTCTCCTTCGGACGGCACAGGCGCACGCCCTTTTCGGTTTCGACCAGGGGCCGCTCGATCAATCGCGGATCGTCGGCCATGGCGTCGAGCACTTCATCGTCCGCTGCATCGGTGAGCCCGCGCTCCGCCGCGTCGGTGCCGCGCAGGCGCAATCCCTCACGCGGCGACAGGCCTGCATCGCGATAGAGCTGGGCCAGCTTGTCACGAGCGGGCGGGTTCTTGAGATATTCGACCACCGTGAGATCGACGTCGTCGCGCGCCTCCAGAATGGCCAGCGTATTGCGCGACGTGCCGCATTTCGGGTTGTGCCAGATGGTCGCCTTCATCGTCGTTCTCCTGAAATCCGCAGTATTCCGAGGCCCTAGCGCCATCGCTCGTGACGGAAAAGCCACAGGGACGCCTTTTTGTCATGAACGCATAACATCCTTGTTGCGATTGAGAGTGTGTTGCAATAGCAGCGCCGCGCATTCGCATTTCGCGCTACAGGGAAACGACATGAAACTTTACGCATTCCGCACCGCGCTGCTCGCGGGGACAGTCGGCATGGCCGCGCCCGTTTTGGCCTCGGACGGCGCATCGGAGGCCCCGCCGGAGGGCCGCGACTACCTGCCGCGAGAGATCGTGGTGACGGGCACGGCAGAGGGCTATCGCCTGGAAGACGGGTCGACCGCGACCAAGACCCCGACCCCGCTGATCGATGTGCCGCAGGGCGTCAGCTTCCTGACGGCCGATCAGCTGGAAGACCAGTCGATCCGCCAGTTGAACGAAGCCCTGCGCTACGTTCCCGGCGTCAGCCTGGAAACCGGCGAAGGGCACCGGGACGAGATATTCATCCGCGGCCAGGAAACCACGGCCGACTTCTATCTCGACGGTCTGCGCGACGATGCGCAGTATTATCGCTCGCTCTACAACATCGAACGGGTGGAAGTGCTCAAGGGCGCCAATGCCCTGATCTTCGGTCGCGGGGCCGGCGGCGGCGCGGTCAACCGGGTCAGCAAGACCGCGCGCACCGACGAAGGGTTCCTGAACGGACAGGCTTCGGTCGACACGTTCGGCGCATTCGCCCTGCTGGCGGACCTCAACCAGCCGCTCGCCGAAGATGTCGCCTTGCGCATCAACGGCACTTACGAGGAATTCGACAGCCACCGCGACTTCTACGAAGGGCGTTTCGTGGGCATCTCGCCCACGCTGACGGCGCAGCTCGGCGCGCAGACCCGGCTTACCGCGACCTACAGCTACGACGACGACCGGCGCGTCACCGATCGCGGCGTTCCTTCCTTCATGAACGAGCCGCTGCGCGGGTACGACAAGACGTTCTTCGGCGATCCGGACTTCAACCGAGCGCGGGCCAAGGTCCACATCGCGCGCATGCGCCTGGATCACAGTTTCACGGCCGGCCTCAGCGCCAATGCCAGCGTGCAATATGCCGATTACGACAAGATCTACGCCAATATCGTGCCTTCCGGCACCGACGGGCAGAACGTCACGCTGGGGGGATATCAGGACGCGACCGCGCGCGAGAACGTGATCGGGCAGGCCAACCTGGTCTGGCAGACTGGCGGCGGCGGGTTCGGCTCGACGCTGCTTGTCGGCGTGGAGGCTGCGCGCCAGGACACCTCGAACGCGCGTCGGACGGTCGATTTCGTTACCACCAACCAGACCCCGCTGGCCCGGCGGATCGAGGTTCCCGCATTCACTCTGGCCCCGACCAGCCGCTCGCGCGACAGCCAGCTCGAAACGCTGTCCGCCTATCTGCAGGAACAGCTGCGGATCGGCGAGCATCTCGAGATCGTCGCCGGCCTGCGCTGGGACCGGTTCGACCTGGAAACCCTCGACCTGATCGGCGGCACGCCGGGCGGCAGAGTGGACGAGAAAGTCAGCCCCCGCCTCGGCCTGATCGTCAAGCCGACCACGGGCCTCTCCCTCTATGCCAGCTATGCCGAAAGCTTCCTGCCGCAGGCCGGCGACCAGTTCCTGATCCTCAGCCCCGGCAACAGCGAGTTCGAGCCGGAGAAGTTCACCAACTACGAAATCGGCCTGAAGTGGTCGCCGGTGGAGGACCTGCTCGTCACCGCAGCCGCATTCCGCCTCGACCGGACGAACACCCGCGCGCCCGACCCCGATCAGCCGGGCCTGGTCGTGCTGGCGGGCGAAAGCAGAGTCGAAGGGTTCGAAATCGGGGCGGCCGGTTCGGTCACCGACTTCTGGCAAGCGAACATCGGCTATACCTATCTCGACGGCGAACTGCTCACGACCTCGACCTTCGGGACCGCCGGCGCTCGTTTGCAGCAGCTTCCGCGCCACCAGATCGCGGCATGGAACCGCTTCGATCTCGACGATCGGATCGGCGTGGGGCTCGGCGTGGTCCACCAGTCGCAGCAGTATGCCAGCTTTTCGAACACCGTCGTGCTGCCCGCATACTGGCGGGTGGACGCCGCGGCCTACTTCACCGTCAGCGAGGACGTCTCCCTGCAGCTCAATATCGAGAACCTGTTCGACGAGACATATTACCCCAGCGCGCACGGCAACAACAACATCCAGCCGGCCGAACCGTTCAGCGCCCGGATCGGCGTGCGGTTCGCGTTCTAAGGGGCCTGGCGGGTCGGCGGCGCTCAATCGTCCCGTTCGGGATCGGGCGCCGCCATCGCCGGCACTTCTCTCGCCGCGTCCTCCGCGCTGATCCCCGGCGCGGGGGCCGCGCTGATCCGTTCGATCCGGCGCGCGACCCGGCCTGCCCGCTGGACGGCCCGAACAAGCCGGGGATAGACGCCGCAGCGGCAGAGGTTGGGGATCGCGGCCTTGATCTCCGCTTCCGACGGATCGGGGTTTCTGGCGATAAGCGCGGCTGCGGCCATCGCGATACCGGGCGTGCAAAAGCCGCACTGAATCGCCTGTTCGGCCACCAGCGCCTGTTGCACCGGGTGCGACCGGTCGCGACTGAGCCCTTCGATGGTGGTGACGAAACGCCCTTCCGCCTCTGCCAGCGTGATCAGGCAACTGCGCAGCGCCTCCCCGTCGACGATCACCATGCAGGCACCGCAGTCGCCCACGCCGCAGCCGTATTTCGTCCCGGTCAGGTTGGCCGCATCGCGCAAGGCCCACAGCAGCGGGGTTTCGGGGTCCATCGCAAATTCGACGGGCCTGTCGTTGACGGTAAGCGCGGTCATGCAGTGCCTGGGATGATGTCTTGGCACCGCCTATCGCACGGCCGCCGCCACGCGCACAAGCTTCGTGCTAGGCATGGCGCGATCGGGCCGCTATCGGCACGAGCATGAGCGAGGCGGCAAAGCTGACGCGCGGATCGATCCGCGGCCATCTCGTCCACCAGACATTGCCGATGATCGTCGGGGTTGCCGCCATCATGTCGGTGGGACTGGTCGATGCCTATTTCATCGGCCAACTCGGCAGCGCAGAACTGGCCGCGGTCGCTTTCGTCTTTCCGGTGACCATCGCCCTTTCCAGCCTGGGCGTGGGCGTAATGGTGGGCGTGAACGCGGTAATCGCCCGTGCGCTGGGCGAAGGCGACGTCGACCGGGCCGCGCGGCGGGCGAACTTCGGCGGGGTTTTTGCCCTTGCCCTGGGCCTCGCGCTCGGCCTGGCGCTATACCTGCTGCTGGACCCGCTGTTCCGGCTGATGCAGGCAAGCGAGCAGCTTCTGCCGCTGATCCGGGCCTATATGGCGCCCTTCTCGCTCGGGATGCCGATCCTGCTGTTGCAAATGGCCCTCAACGGCGTGCTGCGCGGCCAGGGGGAAGCGCGCAAGACGTTCATCGTCTCGCTCACGTATGCCGCAGCCAACTGGGTTCTCGATCCGCCCCTAATCTCCGGCGCGTTCGGCTTCGCCGGTTTCGGCATTGCCGGAGCCGCCTATGCGACGATTGCGGGCTACGGCCTTGCCGTCGTTGTGGCCTTGTGGCTGATTTCGCGCACCGCGCTGCCGATCCGGCCGGCGCTGATCCGCGAATGCCGCGTTGCCGAATCCGCGCGCGCGATCGCACGGGTGGCGGCGCCGGCGGCCTTTTCCAATGCCATCAACCCCATCGGCCTGTCGATCCTGACCGCGCTCCTCGCCTCGCAGGGGGAAGCGGCAGTGGCCGGCTTCGGCGCCGCCGGACGGTTGCAGAGCTTCGCGGTCGTCCCCCTGCTCGGCCTGTCGGGTTCGATCGGCGCGATCGTGGGGCAGAACTGGGGCGCGGGCCGCGCGGGCCGGGCCCGCCGCGCGATGCGCGAAGCCGGTGCGTTCTGCCTGGTCTACGGTTTCGCCCTCGCCCTCCTTCTGTTCGCCGCCGGGCAATGGTTTGCAGGCTTCTTCACCGACGATCCGGCCGTGATCGCCGAGTTCGACAGCTATTTGCGCGTCGCCGCCTGGGGATATGCCGGATTCGGCCTGCTGATCGTGGCAAACGGGGCGCTCAACGCTGTCGACAGGGCGAGCTGGGCGCTGTTGCAGAGCTTCGCCCGCGTATTCCTGATCATGCTGCCGTTCGGCTGGGTCCTTCGCCCTGCATGGGGCGCAGAGGCGATCTATGCCGCCGAACTGGCGGCGAACCTGGGCGGCGGCGCCATCGCCGCCCTTGTCGTCGCGCGGGCCCTGGGGAACTTCCGCCGACCCCGGTGACATTTCGTTAACCATCCTTGTCCATACCCGTCCGCATTATCGGGGGCATGGACTTAGATGGACGACCTGCTGGCAGACTTCGTGGCCGAAACCCGCGAGATGCTCCAAGCGATCGAGGGCGAGATCGTGGCGTGGGAAGCCGATCCCGCGGACCGCGAGCGGCTCGATGCCATCTTCCGCTTCGTCCACACGGTGAAGGGGAATTGCGGGTTCTTCGACTTCCCCCGCCTCGAAAAGCTCAGCCACGCGGCGGAAAGCGCCTTGTCGGAAGTGCGGGCCGGGCAGCGCAGAGCCAGCGGCCGGCTGGTAAGCGCAGTTCTGGCGATCATAGACCGCATCAACGACATGATCGATGCGATCGATGCCGGCGAGACCCTGCCCGAGGGCGCCGACGAATTGCTGATCGCCGCGCTCGAGCCGAACGGCGACGAACCCGACAGCGAAAGCATACAGGCAGACGAACAATCGGGCGCCCGGCCCCCGCGGCAAAGCAACGGTTCGCGCTCGATCCGCCTGCCGGTCGAACTGCTCGACCGGATGATGAGCGGCGTTTCGGACATGGTCCTGGCCCGCAACGAGCTGGCGAGAAGGCTGCGCGAGCACGGAGCCGATCCCGCGCTCGAAGGGCCGTTCGAGCGCTTGTCCTCGATTCTCGACACCGTTCGCGAAGGGGCCACCCGAATGCGGATGCAGCGGCTCGAGCATCTATTCGGCGCCCTGCCGCGCATGGTGCGCGACCTGTCGTCCGAACTCGGCAAGCAGGTGATGATCGACCTGGACGGCGGCGATGTCGAACTCGACCGGGAAATGATCGAATCGGTGCGCGATCCGCTCACCCATATCCTGCGCAATGCGATCGACCACGGGATCGAAGCGCCTTCCGAACGCCTGTCCGCAGGCAAGCGGGAGATCGGCACGATCACGGTTTCCGCCCGGCGCACCGGAAACCGTATCGTCATCGCGGTGAGCGACGACGGGCGCGGCATAGAGCTGGGCAAGCTGCGCGAGAAGGCGATCGCCGCCGGCATTATCGACCCGGCCCGGGCCGCGGCGCTGAACGACGAGCAAACGCTGGATCTGATTTTTGCCCCGGGGTTCTCCACGGCCGATCATGTCAGCCAGGTATCCGGCCGCGGGGTCGGGATGGACGTCGTGCGCGCCAACGTCGAACGGATCGGCGGATCGGTGACGGTCTCCAGCAAGGCCGGTCAGGGCACGATCGTGTTCCTCTATGTGCCGTTGACCCTGAGCATCGTCGAAGGCCTGACGGTGACGGTCGGCGCGCACACGCTGGGCCTGCCGCGCTCCTACATCGTCGAAATAGCCCGCAGCGCCTCGCGAGCGATTTCGGTCGACCGGCTGGGAGACGGCATCTTCCTTACATTTCGCAACGAGCGCCTGCCTTGTCTCGACCTGGCCGAAGTTCTCGGGCTGGACACGACGGTCGATCTCGATCGCGCCACTTTCGTCTTCATGCGGCTGGTCAGCGGCGATCTCTTCGCCGTCGCGGTGGACCGCGTGCTCGACAACGAGGATTTCGTTCTCAAGCCCCTGCCACCGGTGCTGGAGGAAATCGGGCTGTTCGGCGGTACGGCGCTGCTCGACGACGGGCAGCCGATCCTCAAGCTCGACGTTCCCAGCCTGGCGGGCCGCTACGGCCTCGCCAGCCAGGCCCGCGCACGCCCCGCGGTGCAAGACGCTTCCGACACGCAGGCCGAGAGCCCAGGTGAGAATGTCGTGGTGTTCGAAGGGCTCGGCGGCCGCAGGCTGGCAATGCGGATGCAGCCGATCCGGCACATTCACACGCTGCCGTCGTCCGCGATCGACCGCAGCGGCCCTACCCCGCTGGCGAACGTCGACGGGACGATCCTTCCCGTTCTTGGCGACGAAGGATCGGGCGGTACGCAGGACAGCGTCATCGGCCTGCGCCTGAGCGACGGCGACACCGAACTGCTCTATGCCGCCGCCAGCATCGTCGACACCGCCAAGCTGACGACCCCGCCGGCTCCGCAGGAAGACGACGCCTTGCTGGAAGGCACCGTGCTGATCGACGATGCCATCGTTGGCGTGATCGACACCCATCTGCTGTTCGCGCGGCATGGAAGAAAAAGCGTTCCGGCGCATCGTCCGACCTGCCGCCTTTCCCGTACCGACGCCTGGGCGACGGGTTTTCTCGAGCCCCTCATCCGGTCGGCCGGCTACGACGTTGTGGACGAAAGCGACCCGCGCGCCGCCGATGTCGCGGTGGTTCTGGACCAGGCGGCACCGGTCAACGCGGCGAGCGAGATCGTTCGTCTGCGCTCGCAGCCCGAGGCGGCCGGAGCCGGATCGGACAGCATATATCGGTACGATCGCGAAGGGCTGCTCTCGGCTCTCGCCCGCGCAAACGCGAAAGGTGCATAATGGACGACCCTATGCTTCTGACCCGTATCGCCGAGCGCCCCGCAGTCTTTCGCGCCTGCGACATCGGTTCGATCATAGAAATCGACACCGTAACGCCGATCCCGCGGGCGCCCGCTTTCGTCACCGGCCTTGCCGCGCTGCGCAGCCGCGCGCTGACCGTGATCGACAGTCGCAGGGCGCTGGGTGTGGCCGCGCCGGGTCCGGCCGATCCGCGCAGCCCCGTGGTCGAAATCGCCGGCCATCCTTACGCGCTTCTCGTCGACAGCGTCGAAGACGTCGTTGCGGCGATCGGTTCGCCGACGCCTGTGGCAACGACCCTGGGCCCGCAATGGACCCGATGCGCCCATGGTATGATCGAAACCGCCGCCGGGCCCGCGATAGTGATAGACGTGTCCGCTCTGATCGCAGGCCCACAACGGGCCGCCGCTTAAAATACCGGGTGCTCGGACGGTATGACCCGAGTGCCGTAAACTAAGGATCGCATCCATGAAAACCTGCCTGATCGTCGACGACTCTCGCGTAATTCGAAAGGTCTCGCGCCATATCCTCGAATCGCTGGGATTCGCGGTGGAGGAGGCGGATAACGGCCAGACGGCGGTCGCGCAGTGCGAAGCGGCCATGCCCGATCTCGTGCTGCTCGACTGGAACATGCCGGTCATGAACGGCCTCGAGTTTCTCGGCCATCTCCGCCGAATGCCGGGCGGCGACACGCCGAAAGTGGTGTTCTGCACGACCGAAAACGACGTCGCCCACATTCGCGAGGCGATCAGTGCGGGAGCCGACGAATACGTCATGAAACCGTTCGATCACGAAACCTTGCAGATCAAGCTGCAACTCGTCGGCATGGTCTGAGGGGCGATGAACGCGCAAAGCACGGTCGCGGCCTCTGCCGGCAGGGGGCCGGCAACGCCCGTCGCACCAGTCAGGGTGATGATCGTCGACGATTCGCTGATCGTGCGAACCGTGCTTTCAAAGCTCATCGCGGCCGAGCGCGACATGGTGATCGTGGGCAAGACCGGCAGTGCCGAAACCGCCCTGGCCGGCCTGGCGCAAACGCCCGCCGACGTCGTTCTGCTCGATCTCGAGATGCCGGGCATAGGTGGGCTTCACGCCCTGCCGCGTATCCTTGCGGCATGTCCTGGCATTCAGGTCCTGGTCGTCTCGTCGCTCACCGAAGCGGGCGCCGAACACACCCTGGCGGCATTGTCGACGGGCGCAGCCGATACGATGCTCAAGCCGCGCAGCGGCGAATTCGACGAAGCCTATCGCCTCGCGCTTCTGCAGCGCATTCGCGCGCTCGGCCGGCGCGGGCGAGGAGCGATCGATGACGCGACACCCCCGCCCCCGGCGCTACGCGGACGCAATCGTGCCGCGCCGCTGGAAATCGTCGGCATCGGCGCTTCCACCGGCGGCATCCACGCGCTCTGCATGCTGCTGGGCGCCTTGCCGCGCCAGCTTGCAGCACCGATCCTGGTCACGCAGCACCTGCCGGCAAGTTTCATGCAAGTCTTCGCCCGCCAGCTGGAGCTGGCAAGTTCTCGCAATGCCTGCGTGGTCGAAAGCGAGACTGCCGTGCGCCCGGGGGGCATTTTCATCGCCCCGGGCGACGGCCACCTGCTGCTTCGCCGCGACAACGACCGCCTGATCGCGCACACCGGCGATTTCAAGGCTGCGAGCGGCTGCATGCCTTCGATCGACCCGATGTTCGAATGCATGGCCGACACGGTCGGTGCGGGAGCGCTGGGCGTGGTCCTATCGGGCATGGGGCGCGACGGCGCAACGGGTGCCAGGCGGCTTGTGGCGGCCGGGGGCAATGTGATTGCCCAGGACGAGGCAAGCTCGTCGGTCTGGGGCATGCCCCGCGCTGTCGTGGAAGGCGGGCTCGCATCCGCTGTCCTGCCGCCGGACAAGATCGCACGGCGAATTGCTGTGCACGCAGGCGACGCGGCATGGCTGTGATGCAAGCCTCGCACCGGATAATCGCCGACCTGCTGATGCAGCGCACCGGCCAGCAGCTCACCAGCGGCCGGGAATGGCGGATCGAGAGCGCGCTCGCCGGGCTGTTCCGCGAATACGGCATTGCCAATGTCGATCACCTCGTCTGCCTCCTCGCAAACCCCGATTCGGAGGAGCTGTCGCAGCGGGTCGTCGAAGCGCTGCTGAACAACGAAACCTATTTCTTCCGCGATCGCCAGCTGTTTCAGCAGCTGGCGGAAACGGTGCTGCCCGATCTCGCGCAAAGGCGCGCCGGCACCCGCCGGCTGTCGATCTGGTCCGCCGGCTGTTCGACCGGGCAAGAGGCGCTGTCGCTGTCGATGCTGTTTGCCGAACAGCCGGAAATCTGGCGCGGGTGGACGATCGACATTCTCGGCACCGACGTTTCGGCCCAGGCGATCTCCGCTGCGCGGCGCGCCTGTTACAGCCAGTTCGAGATTCAGCGCGGCCTGGGCGTGGCGCAGATGCTCAGGCATTTTCGGGAAACGCCGCACGGGTGGGAGGCCGATCCCGCCCTTTTGCAGCCGATCCGCTATCGCAACGGCAACGTGCTCGACGCACAGACGCGGCCTGAGCGGTTCGACCTCGTCCTGTGCCGCAACGTCCTGCTCTATTTCGATCACGAGACGCGGCGAACGGCGTTCGACCGGGTGGCGTCCAGCCTGTCCGACGGCGGCTGGCTGATGCTCGGTTCCGGCGAGACCATCGCCGGCAGGACCGACGCTTTCGCGCCGGCCACCGACGTGCAGGGTCTTTACCGCCGCGCTGACCAGGCGGCGTCGAACGGCAGACAAGGTAAACCAGCGTTTAACGGTTCGTTAGTGCCGCGCAGCTAAATCGAACGAAAGAACAGGGGTTGGGACTCAAGCGGTGACACTGGAGGCAGAACAACACGGCTTTGCACCGCGCCTGCTCGTCATTCTGCCGCTGGTAGTTCTGACCGCGATATATGCCGCCATCTGCCTGGCGCTGCTGTTCGGCGACGATTACGGTTTTGCCAGAACCTCGCACCTGATCTTCGCCGGCAGCGCGATTTACGCCGTTGCGGTCCTGCTCCTGCTGCGCTTCGGCTTCGCACACGTCGCGCGGCTCGAACGTCTGGGCATCACCGACAGCCTCAGCCAGCTGCCCAACCGCCGCGCGCTGCACCGGAACGTTACCGCCGGTGCCAGCTCCGGACGGGAAATGGCCGTCGCCCTTATCGATCTCGACGGATTCAAGACAATCAACGATCTTTACGGTCATGGCATGGGCGATCATCTGATCAAGGAAGTCGCCGCCAGTCTGCGCCGTTTGTGCGGCAACGATGCCGTCGGTTATCGCCTTGGCGGAGACGAGTTCGCGATCAGCATGATCGGTCCGCTGGCGGGAACGCTGCTGGAGGGAATCTGCCGCGGCTTCCTCGAAAGGTTGAGCCAGCCCGTCAGCGTCGGAGGCAGGCAGATTCCGATCGGGGCCAGTATCGGGCTGGCGCGCTGCAATTCCGGCGAAGCGCTCGATTCGTCCGAGCTGCTGCGCCGTGCCGATGTGGCAATGTATGTGTCCAAGCGCGACGGCAAGATGCGTTGCACCTGGTTCAAACCCGAATTCGACCACAGTCTGGAGGCCATGCGCGATCTGGACAACGAGTTGCGCGCCGGGCTGCTGAACGACGAATTCCATGTCCACTACCAGCCGCTCGTCGATGCCCGGACTCACGAGATCGTGGGCGTCGAGGCGCTGCTCCGCTGGGCGAGGCCGGACGGCAGCGAGCTAGGCCCGGAAGTCTTCGTGCCGGTGGCGGAGGAATCGGGGCTCATCAATCCGATCGGCCTGTGGGTGCTCCGGCGAGCGTGCAGCGACGCGCTGGACTGGGGCATTCAGCTGTCGGTCAATATTTCGGCCGCCCAGCTCCGCAACCCGGAATTTCCGTTTCAGCTCGGGCAAGTGCTCGAAGAAACGGGCTTTCCTGCGGAGCGGCTGGAGCTTGAGATAACCGAAACCTGCCTCGTCCTCGATCCGATCGTGGCCGAACGGACGCTCGATCTGGTCCGCGGGCTCGGGGTCGATGTCGTGCTCGACGATTTCGGGACCGGCTATGCCTCCATCGGCTTCCTGCGGCAATTCCGGTTCGAGAAGCTCAAGCTCGATCGTTCGCTGGTGGTCGATTCCGCGAGCGACGAAAGCTCGCGCGCCATGATGCTGTCGAGCATTTCGATGGCTCGCGCGCTCTCCATGCGGGTCACCGCCGAAGGCGTGGAAACCATGGATCAGGCCGCCATGGTGCGCAGCGCAGGATGCGACCATCTCCAGGGCTGGCTCTATTTCGCGCCCATGCCCTCCGGCGACATCGCCCGGCATCTCGGCCAGTCGCCTTCAGGCAACGACACCCGGAAACAGCCGGGAAGGAAAGTAGCATGAACGCCGAAACCACTATCATCGTCCCCGACGAAATGCGCGAGGAGATCGATCAGGTCGTTCTCGACGAAACGGCTCGGCCCGTTTCGCCGGGGCGTTCCGTTCTCGTACGGCGCTTCAACGACCAGTCGCTGGGACGAAAGCTCACGATTCTGTGCGGCGTGCCGCTCGTCGCGCTGGCGGCGCTCGCGGCCCTGGCCTGGATCGGGCTCGGTTCTACCGATCGGGATTTTGCCGAATCGCTGCGCTGGCCGATCGTGACGGTGACGGCCATGCTGATCGTCGCCGGCATCGGTGCGATCGGCATCGTCATGAAGGACACCTCGAACCAGCTTCGCAAACTGGCGAAAGACATGACCGCACTGGCCGCGGGGCATCGCGACTTCGCCATTGCCGGGCTGGAACGGCGCGACGAAATCGGCGAGATCGCGCGTGCGTTCGAAGTCTTCGTGAAGTCGGGCCGCAAACTGGACGAGATGTTCGCCAATCGCCGGGTGGAGCGCGAGCGGCGGCAAGAGGAAATGCGGGCGCTGGTGCGCTCGTTCGAAACCAATGTCGGCCATGTCGTCAACGGCGTCGGCACCGCCGCGGTGCAGCTCAAGGCGACGGCAAGTTCGATGGCGAGCGCCGCCGAAAAGGGTGCAGAACAGACTTCGCGGGTGGCCCAGGCAATGGCAGAGGCCTCTTCGGGCGTGACGGCCGCTGCCGCCGCGTCGGACGAATTCGCGATGTCGATCGGCGAAATCAGCCGCCAGGCGGCACAGTCGGCCGAGCTGGCCCGCGAAGCCACCGGGTCGACGCAAACCGCCAACGATACGATTTCCGCCCTTTCGAAGACCGCAGAGGAAATCGGCCATGTGGTCGGCCTCATTTCGACGATCGCGCAGCGCACCAACCTGCTGGCCCTCAACGCTTCGATCGAGGCGGCCCGGGGCGGCGAAGCGGGGCGCGGTTTCGCGGTGGTCGCGTCGGAAGTGAAGGAGCTGGCCGCCCAGACCGGCCGCGCAACCGAGCAGGTGGCGCAGCAGATCCAGGCGATCCAGGATTCGACCGGGGCCAGCGTGAGCGCGCTCCAGGTCGTCGCCGAACAGGTTCAGCAACTGGAATCGACGGCGATCTCGATCGCTTCGGCGGTGGACCAGCAATCGGTCGCCGGCCAGGAACTGGCACGGAATATCGATCTCACCGCTCGGGGGACGAGCGAAGTACGGTCCAACGTCGAAAAGATCCGCGAAACCGCGCTGTCGACCGGGGCCGCCGCATCGCAAGTGCTCAGTTCCGCCACCGAGCTGGAAGGCCAGGCATCGACCTTGCGGAGCCAGGTCGCACGAATTCTCGAGGCAGTGCACAAGCGGAGCTGACGCCCCTGCGGCCACAACTAGTGATTGCTGCCGCGCGGAGGACGGCGCTATGTGGCTCCGGGCCGGGCGCTGCGGCGTCCGCGAAGGGGAGAGAGACGTGCCGGGTGCAACCTTATCCCGGATCGACAAGAGTTTCGGCACAGTCCCGCTGTTCCAGGATTTCGACCTTTCCGTGGGGGATGGCGAGTTCGTGGTCCTGGTCGGCCCGTCCGGCTGCGGGAAATCGACCCTGCTGCGTCTCATCGCCGGGTTGGAAAACCCGGATCGCGGCGAAATCCGCATAGGCTCCCGACGGGTAGATCGCCTTCCGCCGGGGGAGCGCGGAGTGGCGATGGTATTCCAGTCCTATGCGCTCTATCCGCAGATGACGGTGGCGCAGAACATCGCGTTCCCGCTGCGCATGGCCGGATGGTCGCGCAGCGCGGTCGATGCCAGCGTGACACAGGCCTGCGAGCTGCTCGGCCTTGCCGATCTGATGGACCGGCGCCCGGCGGAACTCTCGGGCGGGCAACGGCAACGGGTGGCGATCGGGCGCGCCATCGTGCGCGAGCCCGACCTGTTTCTGTTCGACGAGCCCCTGTCCAATCTCGATGCCAACCTCCGCGCGCAGATGCGCCGCGAATTCGCCGAATTACACGCCCGGCTGCGCGCGCCGACCGTCTACGTCACACACGATCAGGCGGAGGCGATGGCGCTGGCCGACCGCATCGTGCTGATGCGCGAAGGGAAGATCGAGCAGGACGCGACGCCCGAGGAAATCTATCGCCGGCCGGCATCGTTGTTTGCAGCGCGTTTCTTCGGCCAGCCGCCGATCAACACCCTGCCCGGCCATATCGTCCATGCGGACGAGCGCGGTACGCAGGTCGCAACCGCCCATTCCGGCGAGAGCCTCTTTCTGCCGCCCCTGCGGTGCGCGCCGCCCGACGGACAGGAGGTCGTGGTCGCCGTTCGGCCGGAAGCGCTGTCGGCAGTTGCGGACGAAGGGCGGATCGCCTTCGCATCTCGCCGGGTAAAGTACGTGGAATGGTACGGCGGCGAATGCCAGGTCGGGCTGGGCCAGGGCACCGATGCCCTGATATGGCGGGCGATCGGCAAGGCCGGCCTTGTTCCGGGCGACACGATCGCGCTCCACGCCGCGCCCGGCGACATCCAACTTTTCGGTGCCGACGGACGGGCCCTGGAACGCCCGCCATTGCCGATTTTGTGAAAACGGTTACATAGGCTTCGGAGGGGAAGACATGGTCACGATTCGGGATGTTGCGAGGGAAGCAGGCGTATCGGTCGCCACGGTTTCCCGCGCACTCAACGGTCGGACGAATGTTACCAAGGAAACGCGCGAGGCGATCGAGGCCGCGGCGAAAGCGCTCAATTTCGTGCCCCACTCGGGGGCCCGCAGCCTGACGATCCGCCAGACCGACACCATCGGGGTGATCCTGCCCGACCTGTTCGGCGAGTTCTTTTCCGAAATCATCCGCGGGATCGACATGATCGCGCACGGCGCCGGCAAGCACCTGCTGCTCGGCAACATGCATGGCAGTTCCCACGAAACGACCAGCGCGATCCGCGCCATGCGGGGGCGGGTGGACGGGCTGCTGCTGATGCCGCCCGATTCCACCGCCGAATTGCTCGCCGACCATCTCGACCCCGGTATGCCGACCGTCCTGCTCAATGCCCAGGCCGGCGAGAGCGACGTGCCATTCGTCGCGGTCGACAACTATCGCGGTGCGCGCACGATAACCGAGCACCTGATCGCATGTGGCCGCAAGCGGATCGTCCACATCGCCGGGCCCAAGCACAATCGCGACGCGCGCGAGCGCTTGCGCGGGTTCACCGATGCGATGCGCGAAAAGGCAGGCGAAACGCAACCTGTTGTGCTTCCCGGCGATTTCTCCGAAAGCGCAGGGCGCGAGGCCGCGCGCCTTCTGCTCGCCGGGCAAGTCCCCGCCGATGCCGTGTTCGCCGCGAACGACGTGATGGCGGTCGGCCTGATCTCGGTGCTCGACGAAGCCGGTGTGGCCATCGGTCGGCAGACGCTGGTGGCAGGATTCGACGATATCCCGCTCGCCCGCCACATTACCCCCCGGCTGACCACGATGCAGTCGAACATGGCGCAGCTCGGTTCCACCGCCGCAATGCTGCTGCTGCGCATGCTGCGCGGCGAACCGCTGGGGATGGCGCACGGGGTGGTCCTTTCGCCCACCCTGGCCGACCGTGAATCGACGCTCGGCCCCGACGCGAGCAAAGCAAGAACGCCAACCGGAAGCGGCTGATGGGGCCAGGTCTGTCGCGTCGCCGTCTGCTCGCATCGACGCTGGCCGGTTCGGCGGCGCTGGCGCTTGGCGGCTGCGCCCGGTCCGATCGGCTGACATTCTGGGCTATCGGGAACGAGGCCGCCGCTTTGCCCGGCCTTTTGAACCGGCACGATCTGGCGGCTGTCAAAGTCCAGCCGCTGCCCTGGTCGGGCGCACACCAGAAACTGCTGACGGGCTTCGTCGGCGACGCGTTGCCCGATCTCGCGCAAGTGGGCAACAGCTGGCTGGGCGAACTCGACGCGATCGGTGCGCTGGCCCCCGTCCCCGCCGATGTCGCAGCGGACACCGACCCCTTTCCGGCAGTGATCGAAAGCAATCGCATTGCCGGCCGCCTGATCGCGTTGCCGTGGTACGTCGATACCCGGGTCCAGTTCTATCGCAGCGACTTGTTCGCGCGCGCCGGATATGCCGCCGCGCCGCTCGAATGGCACGAATGGAAGCGGGCCTTGGCCCGCGTTCGATCGCAGGGCGACGGCCAGACGTTCGGCGTGCTCCTGCCGCTCGACGAGTTCGAGCACTTGCAGACCCTGGCGCTTTCCGCCGGGGCGGATTTCCTGCGCGACGAGGGCACGCGCGGCGCCTTCGGCGCCCCCGAATTCGTGGAGGCGCTCGGCTTCTACAAGTCGCTGTTCGACGAGGGGCTGGCGCCGGTCGTTACCGGCGCGCAGATCGCCAATCGCTGGGCGGAATTCGCGCGCGGCTGGTTCGCAGTCTATCCTTCGGGGCCGTGGATGATCGGCGAAATGCGCGAACGCCTGCCGCCTGCGATGCAGGGCAAGTGGGCGACAGCGCCAAACCCCGGCCCGGACGGGGTCGGGGCTGCCGCACCGGGCGGGTCCAGCCTCGTCGTCTTTGCGGGCGGAGAGCGCAAGCGCGAAGCCTGGAATGCCGTGCGCCGGCTGCTGCGCCCCGACGCGCAGCTCGCCCTCCACCACGCGACCGGCGACCTGCCCGCCATGCGGTCGGCCTGGACCCGGGGCAAACTGGCGCAAGACCCCGTGGTCGCCCCCTTCGCCCGCCAGCTCGAACGGGCGCGCCCACTGCCCAAAGTCCCCGAATGGGAACGGGTCGTGACCGAAATGCAGGTCGTCGCCGACCGCATGGTCCGCGGCGAATTCACAGTGCGCGGCGCAGCGCGGGAGATGGATGCGCGGGTCGATCGCATCCTGGCCAAGCGGCGGTGGATGGTCGCACGGGACACGGCGGCATGAACGGCGCGGCAAGCCGGGCGGAACGGCGCGCAGGCTGGCTTTTCAGCGCGCCTGCACTGATCGCCATCGGCCTGTTCTTCGTCCTGCCGACGATCGCCTCGCTGGCGCTGAGCCTGACCGATTTCGACATCTATGCCTTGGCCGACATCGGCAACTTGCGGTTCGTCGGCCTCGCCAACTATTCGGCGCTGCTTTCCGATCCCCTGTTCTGGACGGCGCTGGGCAATACGCTGTGGTTCGTCGCGCTGGGCGTGCCGCTGGTCGTCGTGGTCGCCCTCTTCGCCGCGATCCTGGTGAACGAGCGGATAGTCGCCTGGCGTCCCGCCTGGCGAGCAGTGTTCTTCGCACCCTATGTCACTACGCTGGTCGCGGCCGCTGTGGTCTGGAAGTATCTTCTCCATGCCCGCTACGGCCTGCTCAACCATGCCTTGGGTACGATCGGCCTGCCGCCGGTCGACTGGCTGGGCGATCCGCGCTGGGCAATCCCCGCGATCACCCTGTTCGTCGTCTGGAAGAGCTTCGGCTATTCGATGCTGATCTTCCTGGCCGCCCTGCAAACCGTCCCGCGCGAGCTGGACGAGGCGGCGCGAATCGACGGGGCGGGATGGTGGTCGCGCCTGCGACACGTCACTCTGCCGGCGATCGCGCCCGCCGCCGGGCTGGTCGCGGTGCTCGCGGTCATCGCCATGTTCCAGCTGTTCGCAGAGCCTTATGTGATGACCGAGGGCGGGCCCGCCCAATCGACGATCACCGTGCTGTACCTGATGTTCGACCAGGGCTTCCAGTGGTGGAACCTGGGCATCGGCGCGGCCGTGGCGGTCGTGCTTTTCGTCTGCATCCTTGCCGCGGCCCTGGCCCCGGCGCTGGCGCTGCGGATCTATCGCGGGCGCAGCGCATGAGCGCGCGCATCGCCATGACCGCGCTGGTCGCCATGTTCGCCGCAATCACGCTGGTGCCGCTGCTGTGGATGATTTCTGTCAGCCTGATGCAGCCGGGGGAGGCGGGGCAGTTCCCGCCGCCGCTGGTTCCCGGCGACCCCACGCTGGCCAATTACCGCGAGCTGTTCGCCAGCCAGGGCATGGGGCTGTTCCTGCTCAACAGCCTTCTGGTCTCGACCCTTGCCACCATGCTCGCGCTCGTCTTCACCTTGCCGGCCGGATATGCCTTCGCGCGGCTGCGCTATTCCGGCCGCGACGCGACCGTGCGGGCCCTGCTCGCGCTGTTGCTGATACCGGGCCAGATCGGGATGCTGCCCCTGTTTCTGGAGCTGAAGGCGCTGGGGCTGGTCAATTCCTACGCGGGTGTGCTGGTGCCCTGGCTGGCCGGGATCGTCGGAATATTCCTGGTGCGGCAATATGCGCTGTCGATCCCGCTCGACCTGATCGAGGCGGCCCGGATCGACGGCGCGAGCGAATGGCGCATCTTCCGCCACATCGTCCTGCCGATCATGCGGCCCGCCGTCGCGACGCTGGCGCTGTTCGTGTTTCTCGGCAGCTGGAACGACTTCCTGTGGCCGCTGATCGTTCTGTCCGACCACGATCTCTACACCCTGCCCGTCGCCCTCGCCGCGCTGGGTCGCGAACGCGCGCAGGATATCGAGCTGATGATGGCCGGCTCGGTGGTCACCACTGTGCCGGTGCTGATCCTGTTCCTGGCGCTGCAGCGGCAGTTCATCGGCGGCCTGCTCGCCGGAAGTGTCAAAGGATGACGATGAAACGACTGTTCCCCCTCGCCCTCGCCTTCATGCTGGCCGCGTGTACCGGCCTCGGTTCGCTGCACGCTGCACCCGCGCCGCTGGAGGATGGACAACGTCCGCAACCTCCGGTCGCGGCGGACGGCTACGATTATCAGCTCCACCTTCCCCCGGGGGCGGCACGCGCGGCGCCGGGCGAGGAGCGCTGGCCGCTGATGATCTTCCTCCATGGATCGGGCGAACGCGGGAGCGATATCGCGAAAGTGAAAGTCCACGGCCCGCCCAAGGTCGCCGATCGCGATCCGTCCTTCCCCTTCATCCTCCTTTCCCCGCAGCTCCCGGCGGAGGAGGACTGGGATCTCGCCAAGCTGGACGCCCTGCTGGATCATGCGCTGGCTACGCTGCCGGTCGATTCTGCGCGGATCTATCTGACCGGCCTCAGTCGCGGCGGCCATGCGTCCTGGCGCTGGGCGGCGGCCGAGCCGGGACGGTTCGCGGCCGTCGCTCCGGTCGCGGGGCGCGGCGATCCCGACAAGGCCTGCGCCCTGACGGACATCCCGATCTGGGCGTTCCACGGCGACCGGGACGATGTCGTGACGCCGGAAGGCAGCTTCGCCATGGCGCGGGCCATCAGGGCCTGCGGCGGGCGCAAGAGCCGGCTGACGATCTACCCCGACCTGGGCCATAATGCCTGGGATCCGGCCTACGACGATCCGGCGCTGTACCTGTGGCTCCTGTCGCATCGGATCGAAGGGGACGCACAATGAGCGGCGCGTTTCCCGAAGGGTTCCTGTGGGGCGCGGCGACCGCCGCCTACCAGGTGGAAGGGTCGCCGCTGGCCGACGGGGCCGGCGCCAGCATCTGGCATCGCTTCACCCACGACCCGCGCCTGATGATCGCCAGCGGCGACACCGGCGACGTCGCCTGCGACCACTACAACCGCATGGAAAGCGACGTCGATCTGATGAAACGGCTGGGCCTGCAGGCCTATCGCTTCAGCATCTCGTGGAGCCGGGTGCTGCCCGACGGCACCGGACGGGTGAACCAGGCGGGGCTCGATTTCTACCGCCGCCTGGTCGATCGCCTGCTGGAGGCGGAAATCGTTCCGCTGCCGACGCTCTATCACTGGGACCTGCCGGCCGCGCTGGACGACCGGGGCGGCTGGCTCAATCGCGACAGCGCCGAATGGTTCGCCGAATATGCCGCGGTCATGTACCGCGCGCTCGACGGCAAAGTGACCCGCTGGGCCACGCTCAACGAACCGTGGGTGGTCGCCGATGGCGGATACCTCAACGGCGTGCTCGCCCCCGGCCACCGCAGCATCTTCGAATGTGCGATTGCCAGCCGCAACCTGATGCGCGCGCACGGCCGCGCAGTGCAGGCCTATCGCGCTCTGGGACGGCACGAGGTCGGCGTGGTGTTCAATATCGAGCCCAAATATGCGGCCAGCAACAGCGCAGAGGATCTCGCCGCCACTGCGCGCGCCGATGCCTACATGAACCGGCAGTATGCCGATCCCGCGCTGCTGGGCACCTGTCCGGCGGAACTGCGCGAAGTCTACGGCGAGGCATGGGAGGACTGGCCGGAGGAAGACCTGGCACTCGCCTGCCAGCCGGTCGATTTCGTGGGCATAAACTATTACACCCGCAGTGTCGTGCGCGCATCGGACAGCGCCTGGCCGCTCTACGCCGAACGCGTGGTGCAGGAAGGGGCGCCGCATACCGAAACCGACTGGGAAGTCTTCCCCGAGGCGATGACCCGCACTCTGCTGTGGTTTCGCGAACGCTACGGCGACATCCCGCTCTATATCATGGAGAACGGCGCGGCGTTTTCCGATCCGGCGAACAGCACCGGCGCGCCGATCGTCGACGACGACCGCTGCCGCTATCTGGCCGATCATATCGCCGCCGTGCGCGACGCAATCGCCGCGGGCGTCGACATCCGCGGCTACATGGTCTGGTCGCTGTTCGACAATCTCGAATGGGCGCTGGGTTATGCCAAGCGCTTCGGGATCGTCCACGTCGATTACGAAACGCTGGAACGCACGCCCAAGCATTCGGCCCGGCTCTATCGCCGGATCATCGAAAGCAACGGCACCGCAATCGACCGGGAAATCGCATGAAACGCCTGCTTGTTCGGCCTGGCCTTCTGTCGGTCCTGCTCGGTGCCCTGCTGGTCGGCGCCTGTGCTCACCTGAAGGAGGGTGAAACAGCCGCAGCGCCGATCCGGGCGATGACTTTCAACATCCGGCTCGACACCGATTCCGACGGCCCCGACGCCTGGCCGCATCGCAAGGAGATGGTGGCCGCGCTGATCCGCCGCGAAGCGCCGGACCTGCTCGGCATGCAGGAGGTTCTGTTTCACCAGAAACGCTATCTGGAGGAGGCCCTGCCCAGATACGCTTTCGTCGGTGTCGGGCGCGACGACGGCGCGCAGGCCGGCGAGTTCTCGCCCCTGGCGTGGCGAAACGACCGGTTCGACGTTCTGCGCTCGGGCACTTTCTGGCTCTCTCCGACGCCCGACGTGGCCGGCAGCAAAGGTTGGGATGCCGCCCTTCCCCGCATCGCGACCTGGGCGGTCCTGCGCGACCGGCGCAGCGGCGAGACGATACGCGCGCTCAACACGCATTTCGATCATGTCGGCTCCCGCGCCCGTGCGGAAGCGGCGCGGACGATTGCCGAATGGGTCGCGAGCGACAGCGGCACGCCGGCTGTCGTGATGGGCGATTTCAACGCGGAGCCCGGCAGCGCGCCTTATCGCATTCTCGCCGATACGGCACGCAGCGGGCTGGTCGATACGCGCAGTGCCAGCCGCTCGCCGCCATATGGCCCGCCCGGCACGTTTACGGGTTTCGATATCGCAGCCGCATCCGAAGCGCCGATCGACCACGTTTTCGCAACGCCCGATTTCACGATCAGCGCCCATGCCGTCGTCACGCAGCACTGGGGCGGGCGCCTGCCTTCGGACCACTACCCGGTCGTCGTCGATCTGGAAAAAGAGCGCTGATGCGGCTCCCCATCTGCCTGCTCACCGTGCCGGTGGCCGGGTAGGGGTGCGGGCGGTGCCGCTTCAGCCATGCTGAATAGCGACTCTAATCTGCCGCCTGGTCCAGCCAGCCGCCGGCAAAGCCCAGACGTTTCAGCCCGCGGCGGATGTGCGGGTTCTTGCGCATCGTGCGCCAGACCAGCCCGCTGCGGTGATTTTCCAGCATCGCAAGGATCGGCCCCTGGTCGATGCCCAGGTGGTCGCGGGCAATCCACCCGAGTTCCGGGTCGACGGTACCGCTCGGGCTGCCCGCATCGACGAATGTGTAGCTGGGATTGAATGCATCCTTGAACCCGTAGCGGGTATAGAGCGCCTCGCCATAGGCTTCGCGCATGTTCATCAACGCCGGGATCGTCACTTCGGGCGCGAACGCGATCGATCCGCCGGCGGCCGTGGGCACGACAGTGCCGTCGTCCACCACCCGCTCCGCACTGACGCCGCGGGCCGAGTAGCCCATGAATTCGCGCGGCTTGCCGTTCACTTCGCGGCCGTTGGCCGCGGCGGTCGGTCCATCCGATGCCGTCCAGCCCCAGATATCGCCCGAATAGCCGACCCAGTCGTTCGGGTTGTCGGCGCCATAGGCTCGCTGGCTCAAGGTCGCGCGGCGGCTGTTCTCGAAATAGTCGATCCCCTTGGCCCGCATGAACTCGTCGCGAATGCCGCGGAAATCGACCCAGACATGGCTGTACTGATGGCCGAACAGCGGCTCGAACTGAAGGTGCTCGTAACCGTAATAGCTACCCCAGTCCTTCTCCAGGTTGGCGGCCCAGCCGGTGTCCCAGGCATCCTTGTCGATCGGATGCGTCGGCGATCCGGCGGCGAGGATATAGACCAGCATCGCTTCGTTGTAGCCGACCCAGTCGTGGGTTCCGAAGTCGCCCCCCTCGCCCCTCTCGGGATACCAGCCCATGGCGATCGCCTTGCCGCTGCCGCCGTTGGCAGAGGGGATGGTGCTGTTCTCCCGCTGAACGAACGTCCAGTCCACCCGGCGATAGATCTTTTCGGCCAGATCGCGGATCTCGGCCTCCACCGCATCGTCCCTGTCGAAATAGCTTTGCGCGAACAACACTCCGCCGAGCAGGAGGGAGGTGTCGACCGTGGACAGCTCCGTCTTGCCACGGCGCGTGCCGTCGTCATTGGTCAGGAAGTGGTAGAAGAAGCCCTTGTGCCCACTGGTGCCCGAGACGTCCGGTCCCTGCGGAGCATTCCAGTAGAATTCCAGGCAGTCGCGCGTGCGCTGCGCCGCCGCCTCCCGCGAGACATAGCCCCGCTCGGCGCCGATGCCGTAAGCCGTCAGCGCGAAACCGGTCGCCGCGATCGAGGAGAAGGGATTGCTCGGCCAGCGATCGGGCGCGAGGCAGCGCCGGGTATCGGTCGTTTCCCAGAAATAGCGGAACGTGCGCTGCGACAGGTCTTCCGCAAATTCGGCCTGCGCCGCGGCGGAGTGGGATGCGGCGGAGGGCGAAGGCGGCACCGACCCGGCCGTGCACGCGGTCAGCGCCAACAGTGGCAGAGCGAACTTGGCGAAACGAACAGGCATCTTGGCTCCCAGGGCAAGGGACGCCTGACCACCCCGAGGGAGGAGGGGGGATAGAGTGGCCAGGCGCCCGATCGTGACCGGTCAGAATTCGAAGCCGGCCGACAGCTTTACCGTACGCGGCGGGTTGCCGCCCACGCCCAGCCCGGAAATGCTCAGGTAGTCGGGCGAGCTGGGATCGTTGTTGTAATCGACATAGTTGCGATCGTTGAACAGGTTGATCACGTCTGCCCGGACCCAGATGCGCGTGTCGTCGGTGATGAACGGCAGCGAGAGGTACTTGGTCACTGCCAGATCCATCTGGCGGAAGCCCCAGCGATCGCCGTTGCCGTTCGCTTCGTTCGAAATCACGTCGCGCGAAGGGTTCGGGCCGCCGGTCGAAACAAGCCGGTTGAGATAGGGGGGCGAAGCGATCTGGAACTTGCCCGACAGGACCATGCCGATCGGCAGGTCGACCGACCCGGTCATCACCAGCCGGTGCTTGCGCACACCGCTCGAACGCACGATCGGGTAATCGTCGAGCGAGGGGAAATCGAGCGAGAAATACTCGCCGAACTTCCGATTCTCCTCCGCTTCCGTATAGGTGTAGGTGGCCGAAAGGCTCCAGGGCGAGCCGACCGAGTAGCTCTTGTTCAGCTTGAGATAGGCCGAATCGGCACTCGTCTCGAGGCCGTTGGTGCCGATGATGATCGAGCCATATCCCGAAGGCGAAAAGCCCCACGGCGAATTGGGCACCGCGGGTGCCGGTTCGAAGAACGACCCGTCGGGCCGTCGGTTGCCCAGCAGATAGGCGAACCCGTCCCTGCTCTCGATATGGCTGAAACCGATCTCGGCATCGAAATTCGACGTCAGACGCCCGCGAAGGCCGAGGCTGAACTGATCCGAATAGGGCATCTTCAGGTCGTTATCGATAAACCGCAGCTCGCGGCCACCGCCCGCGCCGGCACCGGCCAGCAACTGCTGACGCCCCTCTTCGGTCAGGTAGATCGGATCCCAGGGAACGCAGGTCGGGCTGGGATCGCAGGTGTTGTTGGGATCGCCGGTGATGAAGTTGAACGTGCGCGTGGTGTACGATCCGACACTGATTTCCTGCTGGAGGAAATCGAACTGGTTGCGATCGTAGGACCGGCCATAGCCGCCGAACACGGCGAAGCGGCCATCGTCGTCGAGTTCGTATGTGAACCCGACGCGCGGCTGGATCGCGCCCATGAACGGCTCGCGCTCGGTCCCGGTCGAGATGTAGTCGTTGATGTCGTAATTGGCGTTGGCAAGGTTCGGATAGTTCTCGGGCGAAACCGCGTCGACCGCGTCCTGCGGATGGACGAAGTCGAGGAAGGCGGGGGTTTCCTCGTAATCCCAGCGCACGCCCAGGTTCAGCGTAAGCCGGTCGGTCACTTCCCAATCGTCCTGGATATAGACGCCGAACTGCCAGTTCTTGGAATTCACGATCGGGCTGCCGGTGCCGGTCTGGGCGCCGAACTGCACGCGATAGGGAATCGTGTCGTTGAACGTGCCGCCACCGGGATTGTGAGCGACGTTGTAGGTATAGACCGGGTTGAAGTTGTTGAGCTGCAGCGTGTTCAACTCGACCCACTTGCTTTTCACGCCAGCCTTGATCGTATGGCCTTCGAACCCGATCCAGGTGAAGTCGTTCTGGATCGCCCAGCCCTTCTGCCCCTTGTTCTGGTAATTGCCGCCACCGCCGATGCGCAGCAGGTTGTCGCGCACGATCACGCCCGGTTGCGGGTTGGTCGGCGACGGCCCGGCATAGGCGAAGAGCGAGGCGTTCGAAAATTCGACCGGAGTCGGCGCCCATTTGACGTCTTCGTAAGTGACCTTGAAATCGTTGATCCAGTTGTCGGCGGTGTGTTCCCACCGCCCTGTTACGCGAAGTTCCTCGACATCCTGCGAGCTGATGGTCGAGCGCGCGTTGATCCCGTTGCTCAGGAACTCGCCGCTTTCGTCGCGGTACTTGGCCGAAATCTCGAACAAGTCGCTGTTGCTGGGGACGAAGTCGATCTTCCCGAAATAGAGGTCTTCGTTGAAAGTCGAGTTGGTCGGACCGAACTCGCCCTGGTATTCGGCCGGGAAGAACGAGACGGGCAGGCCGAGACCGGGCGTGATCTCGACCGGACGCTCCTGACGCTTTCCTTCGTACGTGACGAAGAAGTGCATCATGTCCTTGATGATCGGGCCGCCCAGCGCACCGCCGAACTGGAAATCCTTGGTTTCCACTTTGCCGGGATTGTCGCCGTATAGCTCCAGCGGCGTGGCCGCGCGCAAGCTCTGGTCGGTATAGTCGATGAAGCCCTGCCCGTGGAACTCGTTGGTGCCCGAGCGGGTGACGGCGGTGATCGCGACCGAGCTGACCTGGTCGAACTCCGCCTTGTAGTTCGACGAAATCACGCGGTACTCGCCGATCGCCATCTGCGGGAAAGGATTGCCCTGGGTCGAATCCTGCCCGGTAATGCCGTTCTTCAGGACATAGTCCTTCTGCCCGACGCCATCGATGAAGACGTTGACCGTCCGGCTGTCCTGCGCGCCGCCCTGCAGGCGCGACTGGCCGTTCGCGCCGGTAATGAACTGCACACCCGGGGCAAGATCGGCGAAGGCGAGGAAATTGCGGTTGTTCTGGGGCAGGGTTTCGATCTGGCGGAGCGAGATGTTGGCTCCCACCTCGCCACCTTCCATCGTGCGGATACGGTTGGCGACGACCAGGATCTCGCCCCCGCCCGCGGGCGCTTCCGCTGCCGGATCGGCGCTGCCGACAGCTTGCGGCCCGAGATCGAAATCGAGCACGGCGTTCTGCGCCACGCGCAGAGTGAACGCCTCCGTCGTACGAATCCCGTCGGCGGTGGTGACTTCCAGGCGGTAGGTGCCGGGGCGCAGCGATGCGAAGTTGTAGTTGCCGGCGGCATTGGCGGCGACAGTACGGCGCACGCCGGTGTTCACCTCGACCGCAACGACCTGGCTGATACCTTCTGCACCGGTGATCCGGCCGCGGAGCGAGGCGGTCGATTCCTGCGCGTGAGCGGGTGCGACCAGCGCGGCGGACATCGCCCCGCCCGCGACGCTTACCGCAAGCGCGGCCGCAAGCCTGCGCGCCAGGCGCGATTCGATGGATAGATTGCGAGACTGGATCATGGTCATGGTTTCCTCCCCACGATCGGCCGCCCTTCTGGACGATCCGACAACTGCCTGCGTGACGGCAGGCCTTGCGCCCAACCGCCGAATCACGTCGATCTAGGGTCTTGTAACCGGTTTCATATGGCCTGTATAGCCTTCACCACATCGCCGAATCCGGCATAGGTATTCACAGCCCGGCCCGCGGCACCGCGGGCGGACGCAGGGAGAGAAACATGATCAAGTCCGCCAATGTCCTGCTAACCGGCGTCGCCGCCCTCGCTCTCGCCGGCTTCGCGACGGCCACCCATGCTTCCGCCCCGGCGCCGCAGCCGGCCGCATCGGCGACGCCGGCGGCGGACGCCCCGGCACAGCCCGCCTGGGCGCGGCAGGACCCGGCGATGGACGCCTTCATCGACGACCTGATGGCGCAGATGACCCTGCAGGAGAAGATCGGCCAGCTCACCCTCCTCACCAGCGACTGGGAATCGACCGGCCCGACGATGCGCGAGGGATACAAGCAGGATATCGCCGCGGGCCGCGTGGGCGCGATCTTCAACGCCTACACCGCCAAGTACACGCGCGAGCTGCAACAGATGGCGGTCGACGGCACGCGCCTGAAAATTCCCCTGCTGTTCGGTTACGATGTCATTCACGGCCACCGCACGATCTTTCCCATCTCGCTCGGCGAGGCCGCGAGCTGGGATCTCGAAGCGATCGAGAAATCGGCGCGCATCTCGGCGCTGGAAGCGACCGCGGAGGGCATTCAGTGGACCTTCTCACCGATGGTCGACATCGCGCGCGACGCGCGCTGGGGCCGCATTTCCGAGGGCGCGGGCGAAGACGTGTTCCTCGGCAGCGAGATCGCTCGCGCGCGCGTGCGGGGATACCAGGGCGACGACCTGGGCGCGGTCGACACCGTGCTCGCCACCGCCAAGCACTTTGCCGCCTATGGCGCCGCACAGGCGGGCCGCGACTATCACACGGTCGACATCTCCGAACGGACCCTGCGCGATGTCTACCTCCCGCCGTTCAAGGCGGCGGTCGACGAGGGCGTGGCGACTTTCATGACTTCGTTCAACGAATACGACGGCGTCCCCGCCAGCGGGAGCAAGCACCTGCTGACCGACATTCTGCGCCACGAATGGGGCTTCGACGGATTCGTGGTAACCGATTACACCTCGATCAACGAGATGGTCCCTCACGGCTATTCCAAAGACCTCGCCCATGCCGGCGAGCAGGCGATCAATGCCGGTGTCGACATGGACATGCAGGGCGCGGTGTACATGGAGAACCTGGCGAAATCGGTCGAGGAAGGCCGCGTCGACATGGCGCGCATCGACCGGGCCGTGCGCCGCGTGCTCGAAATGAAGTATCGCCTGGGCCTGTTCGAGGACCCCTATCGCTATGCCGACGAGGAACGGGAAAAGGCCACGCTGTACAAGCCCGAGTTTCTCGAGGCTGCGCGGGACGTGGCGCGCAAGTCGATGGTCCTGCTCAAGAACGAGGGCGAGGCTCTCCCGCTTGCCGCGGACGCCGGCCGGATCGCAGTGATCGGGCCGCTGGGCGACAGCAAGGCCGACATGATCGGCAGCTGGGCCGCCGGCGGCGACCGGCAGACGCGGCCGGTGACCGTGCTGGAAGGAATAGCCGCGCGCGCGGGCGACGGCGTAAGCGTCGAATATGCAAAGGGCGCGAGCTACGAGTTCGCCGACGCGGGCAAGACCGACGGCTTTGCCGAAGCGCTGGCCCTGGCAAGGAAGTCCGACGTCATCGTCGCTGCAATGGGCGAAAAGTGGGACATGACCGGCGAGGCGGCCAGCCGCACTTCGCTGGACCTGCCGGGCAATCAGCAGGCCCTGCTCGAAGCGCTCGTCGCCACCGGCAAGCCGGTCGTGCTGGTGCTGCTGAGCGGGCGCCCCAATTCGATCGCCTGGGCCGACGAGAACGTTCCGGCCATCCTCCATGCCTGGTATCCCGGCACCCAGGGCGGCCATGCCATCGCCGACGTCCTGTTCGGCGACTACAACCCCTCGGGCAAGCTGCCGGTCACCTTCCCGCGCAACGTCGGCCAGGTGCCGATCCATTACGACATGAAGAACACCGGCCGTCCGATCGAGTTGGGGGAGCCCGGCGCGAAATACGTCTCGCGCTATCTCAACACACCGAACGATCCGCTTTACCGCTTCGGCTACGGCCTCAGCTACACGACCTTCGCCTATTCGCCGGTGACGCTCTCCGCCGCCGCCATGGGGCCGGACGGATCGATCACCGCGAGCGCGACGATCACCAACACGGGCGATCGTGCGGGCGAGGAGGTCGTGCAGCTCTACGTCCGCGACCTCGTCGGTTCGGTGACCCGTCCGGTGCAGGAGCTGAAAGGTTTCGACAAGATCATGCTCCGGCCGGGCGAGGCGCGCACGGTCAGCTTCACGCTGCGGCCCCGGGATCTCGCCTTCACCCGCGCCGATATGAGCCATGGGTGGGAACCGGGCGAGTTCCAGCTCTGGATCGCCCCCTCCTCCGGTGCGAAGGCGAGCACGCCGGTCACCTTCACGATCACGGAGTAGGCCCGATGCGCCAGGCCGGTACCGCCCTTGTCGCCGCGCTCTGCGCACTGGCGCTGCCGGCCTGCGCCACGCGGGCGGACGACCCTCCGCGCCATGCCGCGGCATCTTCCGCGGCCCCGCAGGCGGAACAGCGGCGGCCGAACATCGTCTTCATCATGTCGGACGATCACGCCTATCAGGCGGTCTCCGCCTATGGCGGTGAGATCGGCCGGCTGGCGCCCACGCCCAATATCGACCGGATCGCGCGCGAGGGTGCGATCTTCGTCAACAGCTATGTCACGAATTCGCTCTGCGGGCCGAGCCGGGCGACCATGCTGACCGGTCAGTTCAGCCACTTGCATGGTTTCACCAGGAACGGCGAGCGGTTCGACAACGCCGCCTGGAACTGGGTGCGCGAAATCGGCGCCGCAGGTTATCAGACCGCGCTATTCGGCAAGTGGCATCTCAACTACTCGCCCGAAGGCGCGGGTATCCAGACCTGGAAAGTGCTCGACGACCAGGGCAAGTATTACAACCCGGATATCATCACGCCCGAAGGGCGCAGCGTGGTCGAAGGCTATGCCACCGATCTCGTCACCGATTTCAGCCTCGACTGGCTGGAGGAGGAACGCGACCCGGACAGGCCGTTCGCGATCCTGATCCATCACAAGGCGCCCCACCGCAACTTCATGCCCGCGATCCGGCACCTGCAGAAATATCTCGGGACCGAGTTCCCCGTGCCGACCAACTACTTCGATCACTATGATGGGCGCCCTGCCGCGGCGGCGCAGGAAATGACCATCTACGAGGACATGTACGAGGGCCACGACCTCCACATGACCGAGGCGGAAGGCTCGAACGAATTGCGTTTCGACCGCTGGCCCGACGATTTCGCGCGGATGACACCCGAACAGCGCGCGGCGTGGGATGCCCGGATGCAGGCGAGCAACGATGCGATGAACGAGGCAGGCCTGGCCGGCCGCGAACTCGCGCTGTGGAAATACCAGCGTTACATGAAACAGTATCTCGCCACCGTCGCCGCGGTGGACGACAGCGTCGGCCGCGTGCTCGACTGGCTGGAGGCCAACGGGCTCGATGACAACACGATCGTCGTCTATACTTCCGACCAGGGCTTCTACCTCGGCGAGCATGGCTGGTTCGACAAGCGCTTCATGTACGAGGAATCGCTGCGCACCCCGCTGGTGATGCGGTTCCCCGGTCGTATCGCCCCCGGCACGCGGGTGGAGGCGCCGGTGCAGAACGTCGATTATGCCCCGACTTTCCTCGACTTCGCCGGACTGCCGGTGCGCGACGCCATTCAGGGCCGTTCGCTGCGCGAGGTGGTGGACGGCGACGCCCCGGCCGACTGGCGGGAGGACATCTACTACCACTACTACGAATACCCCGGGTTCCACTCGGTCCGCGCGCATTACGGCGTGCGCACAGATCGCTACAAGCTGATCCGGTTCTACGGCGACATCAACCAGTGGGAATTCTACGACCTCGCGACCGATCCGGGCGAGATGCACAACCGCATCGACGATCCCGCGGCCCAGCCGATCGTCGCCCGGCTCAAGACCCGGCTGGAGGCTCTGCGCGCGCAATACCGCGACAGCGACGGGCCGGCGGTGCGCGACCCACTGACAGCCGTGGCGAAGGGGCGCCGCGACGCGCAGGCAGCGGCCGGGATCGGGCACCACGCGCATTAGAAGCGAGGGCATTCGGCGCCCCTCCCCGCCCTTTCGCGCGATCGGCCCGCACCATCCGGCCCCTGGCCATTGTCACCGGCGTGCTTACCCCCGGCGACGAACCGGGCGGCTTGCGGCTTATTCCGCCGGGCGGAGCGACATGGCGAAGCCGCCGCCGTGCTCCATCGTCAGAATCAGCCTGTCGCCTGCCCGGACCGGGCGCTTCTCGCGCACCATGGCGAACCGGTCGCCCTCTATGCCGCCGCCTTCTCCATCGCGCCAGATCTCGGCCATATAGCGCGTGCCGGCAGGCAGGAAGGCGAGGTCGAGCGCGATCTCGCGCCGGTGTGCGTCGGTGATCCCGCCGATCCACCAGTCTTCCCCGCCGCGGCGCTGGCGCGCGACGACGGCATATTCGCCGATCTCTCCCGCCAGGACCCGCGTCCGCTCCCAGTCGACCGGCACTTGCTCGATGAAGGCCAGCGCATCGGGAAAGCGGGCATAGTTTTCGGGCAAGTCGGCGGCCATCTGGATCGGCGAATAGATCGCCACATAGTCGGCCAGCTGGCGCGCCAGCGTGTTGGGAAGCGGGCGGCCGTCGCGCCCTTCGAGGCTGACGATCCCCGGCGTCAGGTCGAACGGGCCCGACAACATGCGGGTGAACAGCAGAGTCGGTTCGTGGTCGGGCGGGTTCGGCGGCGCGCCCCAGGCCATGTACTCGGTGCCCCGCGCACCCTCGCGCGTGACGAGGTTGGGCCATGTCCGGCGCAGGCCGGTGTCCTTGACCGGTTCGTGGGCGTTGATCGCGATCCGGTGTTCCGCCGCGCGTTCGGCCACGTGGGCGTGGTGGCGCACCATGAACTGGCCGTCGTGGTATTCCCACTGCTCGGTCCCGTCCGGGTCTTCGCGCAGCACCATGCCGGCGTCGGCGACGTAGCCGGTCTTGACCGAACGGACGCCGTGCGCCGCGTAGTAATCGAGCGCATCCTCGAGCTGGCGTTCGTAGAGGCCCGCGTTGCCCGCCGTTTCGTGATGGCCCATGATCTCGACCCCCTTGGCTTTCGCGTAAGCCGCCACGCGGTCCATGTCGAAATCGGGATAGGCTTCGGCAAACCGGAAGTCGCGGCCGCTTTCGCTCCACCACCCCCGATTCCAGCCCTCGATCAGGACCGAACCGAATCCGTGCTCGGCTGCGAAGTCGATATAGCGCAGCGCGTTCTCGGTCGTCGCGCCGTGTTTGGGCCCGTCGTTCCAGCTCCAGATATCGAGATGCATTCCCCACCAGATGCCGACGTACTTGTGCGGGGTGAACCAGTCGAGATCGTCGATCCGGCTGGGTTCGTTGAGGTTGAGGAACATGTCCGCCGCTGCATAGAGCGCAGGCGCATCCTCGCCGATCAGCACGGTCCGCCACGGGGTCGCGAAGGGGGCCGCACGGCGCACCTTCCACGGCTGCGAAGACGGCGCAAGCCGGGTGCGGAAACGCTGCCCCTCGACCCGCTGGAGCCAGAAGGCCGCATAGTCGACCAGCGCCGCCTCGTGGATCGCGATGTGCAGGCCATCGGCACGACGGAAGGTGATCGGTGTATGCGCGGTGCCCACTTCGCGCGCAGGCGTGTTGCGATAGAGATACTCGTAGCGGTTCCACTCGCCGCCGGGGATCCACCAGGCTTCGATCTCGCCGCCGTCGGTGGCGAGATCGAACTCGGTCAGTTCCTCGTCGATCCGCACGTCGGCCAGCTGCGCCTGTTCGGGGAATTCGAAGCGGAAGCCGACGCCGTCGTCGAACACCCGCGCCACCAGTTCGATCGTGCGTCTGTCGCGCACCTGTTCCACCATCGGCACGCGGATTTCGCGATAGTCGTTGGTGACCAGCCGGCTTTCGCCCCACGGCTGTTCCCAGGTTTCGGTGTGGCTGGTGCGCGTTGCCTCGCCCAGTTTCACGCCGTGCTGCCACTTGCCCGCGCCGCGAAGCATGAAGCCGAGCGCGGAAGGTGCGATGACCTGCCGGCCGTCGCGCGTGACGGTATAGCTGGGGATCCCGTCCACCGTCGTCACCGCAAAGCAGACGCGCGCATCGGGGGAGCACTGGCTGTGCGTCACGTCGTCGCGCGCCGCAGCGGCGGAGTGCAGCCCCATCGTGACCCCCAGCGCCAGCACGCTGCCGAGCAGGGTCGGCGAAGGCCGATTGCGAGACGTTTGATTATTCATCCAGCTCTCCCTACCGCTGTGCGCGGTCCGTTTTATGACCGTCCGTCGCGGATTCGCTGTCGCGGTTGTGACGGAAGAAGAAACCGCGTGCAACCGGTTACATGATCGGTTAAGCCGCTTCGAAAGTGTACAGACCCTGGGAGGGAAAGCAGAATGGCCGTGGTACCCGAAACCGCATCGAGCACCGATCCGAATCCGGTCGAGAGCGGCGCCCAGCATGTCGATGCCCCCGGTCTGCAATACTTCGTCTTCGGTCTGTTCTTCATCTTCGGCGGGATAACCTCGCTCAACGACGTGCTCATCCCGAAGCTGAAAGAGCTGTTCACGCTCAACTACACCCAGGCGATGCTGGTGCAGTTCTGCTTCTTCACCGCATACCTGCTGGTGGGCATACCCGGGGCCAAGCTGGTCAAACGCATCGGATATATGCGCGGCGCCGTGGCCGGCCTGCTGACGATGATGGTCGGCTGCCTGCTGTTCATTCCCGCCAGCCAGACGGCCACTTACGGCATTTTCCTGTTCGCCCTGTTCGTGCTGGCGAGCGGCGTGGTGATCGTTCAGGTGGTCGCGAACCCGCTGATCAGCCTGCTCGGGCCGCCGCGCACCGCGCACAGCCGGCTGACGTTCGCGCAGGCGTTCAATTCGCTCGGCACGACGGTGTTTCCGATCGTCGGCTCGATCGTCATTCTCGGCAGCCTCGCCAACGTGAGTGCCGACCAGCTTTCGGGTGCGGAACTGCTCGCCTATCAGCAGGCGGAAAGCGAGGCGATCTGGCAGGGCTACCTCGGCGTCGCCGCGCTGATCGCGCTCGTCTCGCTCGCCGTGTGGCTGTTCCGCAATCGCCTGAAGGGCGAACGGCACGAGGCGTCTTCGGGCCTTGCCGGGCTCGATCTGCTGAAACGCACACGCTTCGGTTACGGCGCGCTCAGCATTTTTCTCTATGTCGGGGCGGAAGTCGCGATCGGATCGATCATCATCAACTATCTCGCGCAGGATCGCGTTCTCGGCCAGCCCGAAAGCGCGATCGGCTGGATGGTCGGCCTCTATTGGGGCGGCGCGATGGTCGGCCGCTTTATCGGATCGGCGGTGCTGAGGGTGTTCAGCCCGGGCAAGATCCTCGCCTTCAACGCGACCGGGGCGATCCTGCTGATCCTGGTCTCCGCCAACACCGGCGGCGTGGTCGCCGGCTACAGCCTGCTGGCGGTGGGCCTGATGAATTCGATCATGTTCCCGACGATCTTCTCGCTCGCCTGCGAGAAGCTCGGCCCCCGGGCAGCGGACGGATCGGGCATCATCAACGTCGCGATCTTCGGCGGCGCCGTGGTCCCGGTGGTCTTCGGCGCACTCGCCGACCTTACCGGTAGCCTCGCGATCGCGCTGGCCCTGCCGGCGGCGTGCTATGCCATCATCGCAGGTTTCGGCATCTTCGCGCGGCGCCCGGCCTGACGGCGCGGACGACGCGGCGAAGGGGCGGCGAAGGGGCGGCGCCCGCGCCTTCGGCAGTCTTCCACCGGGCGCAAACTCGTGCTTTGACCGTCTGAAACGAAACCGATATCGCTCGCCTTCAGGGAGATCGACGTGCTGACCAGACTGTTCCTTCGCGGGCGCCTTCGCCACGATCTGAGTGAAACCGAACAGCGCGCTATCGAAGATGCGATCACGCGGACGGTCGAACTCGAACCGCGCGAGCAGCTCGTCGAACGCGGCGAGAAACTGGAACGCAGCCTCTACATCATCGAAGGCACGATGGTGCGGCACATCGACGACAAGCGCGGCGAACGCCAGCTCGTCGGCGTCAACATCGCGGGCGACTTCATCGACCTTCACGGCTATCCGATGAAGCGGCTCGACCACAGCATTTCCTCGCTTTCCAGGGCAACGCTGGCGGAAATTCCGCACCATGCGATCACCGCACTGGTGGCGGGCCACCCCCATCTCGCCCGCGCGCTGTGGTTCTCGACGCTGCTCGACGCCGCCATGCATCGCGAATGGATCTTCCGCCTGGGCCGGCTCAATGCCGAAGGGCGGATCGCGCACCTGATTTGCGAGCTGATCAGCCGGTTGCGCTTCGTCGACGAATTCGACGGACGCATCCTCCCCATCCCGCTGCTGCAGCGCGACTATGCCGAAGCCTGCGGCATCACCCCGGTGCACGCCAATCGCAGCTTCCGCACGCTCAAGGAACGCGGCCTGCTCACGCCCATGGGCGACGGGCGGCTGGAAATCCACGACGAACGCGGGCTGCGCGAGCTGGCGCAGTTCGACGGGGCCTATCTCTACGGCGAAGGCGCACTGGCGCCGACGGCGCTCGAAGACAGCTAGAGTCGCTTTCTTCGAGACGGCACCGGCCCGCACCCGGTGCCGCTTCAGCCTTGCTGAAAACGACTTTAGAATCGCTCCGGGCGGCCCCGATTGCCCGCCGGTTCGATCCGATAGTCGATCGGCTTGAAGCTCCCGCCGTTCGACGCATAGGCGGAACAGGCGGTCAGCCCGATCACCAGCGGCATCAGGGCGCGCAGCCGGATGCGGTCTCCGGGCCGGGTCGAAGGCGGCAAGACCGCAATCTTCCCGCCCGCCGGGTCGACCGGGACATTCATGAATATGTTGAAAGCGGTGGGGATCGCGTCTTCGCCGATACCGTACGGCACCAGCGCCTCGGCCAGATTTCCGAAGCAGCCGCGATGGACCGGCTTGTCGGGATAGAAATGGCGGAAGGTATCGACCGAGCAGGGGGTGAGCAGAAAGTCGTGACAGCCCGCCGTATCCTCAACGATTTCGAGCATTCTGCGCGAGCGGTTGGACCACAGGACATTGCCCGCGGTCAGGCTGATCGTTTCCTCGTAATCGAACGTGCGCCCGTTGGAGATAACCTCGCGCACGTCGTCGCGCGCATAGGCGACGAGGTCGCCCACCTGCCCCCCTTCGGGATCGAGCACGACAAGCTCGTCGCCTTCGTCGAGCAGGAAGGCCGTGCCGCTGCGCGGGGGGATGCGGCGGGTCACGCCGCCGTGCGGGGGTCGCGGAACGGGCATTGCCAGTCGTCCCCGACCTCGCGGCCGCTATACTGGCGCGCCTCGCTGCTCTCGCCGTGCCGCGCGAGCATCGGGTTGATCGATCCGGCCAGGCTCTCGTCGCGGGCAAGGATGCGTTCGCGCATGCGTTCGTACCGATTGCTCGCCCGAAGCTGTTCGAACTGGTCGTGAAGGTTGAACACCAGCGTCGGATAGGGCGCGCGGCGCGCCGGGCGCGACGCACCGGGATGCATGCCGACCACGAAATAGGCCTGATTGCCGAACGAGAGCGAGAAATGGGGATCGTCGGGATCGCTGCTGACGTTCTCGTCGTAGGGATGCCCGATCCAGCCATCCTTGTCGGCGAGCGATTGCAGGCGTTCCCACATCGCGCTTTCGAATGCACTCTCGGTCATCTTCCCCGGTTCGGAGAATACGACGGCAAAGCTGCGCAGTCCCGAGGGATCGCGGGAATACTCGGCGCTCCATTCCAGCAGCCGCTGATGGATCCGCACATCGTCCCAGCCGCTTACCAGCGACCAGGCCGGCTCGATCCGCAGCGTACCCCTGGCAAGCGCCGCCTTTGCGCCGACGCAGGGAAAATCGGCCGCGGCCACGTGGTTTCGCAGGGACGATTCGAGTCTGGCAGTGTCGAGCGGAATAAGGGGGCGATCGAAATCGGGAATCGGGGGCATGCCCCATACTACTCCGAAACCGCGCTCCGGTTTCCGCCGCCAACATTGATCAGTCCGGTCGCTTGCGCCGCGCCCGCGCCCCGATACGCCGGCCGATGACAAGCCCGGCCAGCCCCAGCCCGAAAAGCGCGAGGTTCGAAGGTTCGGGCAATGGCGTCGCCCCGGCCACCATTGCCGGAGAGGCCAGCCCGAAAGAAAGGATCGTCCATACGCGCATGATGCCTGCCACCGCTCGGCGGGAATGCTCCGCGCGGCAAGCGAAATTCGCCATGCGTCCCGGATCGGCACTTGCAACCGGGCGTTATCCCCGGGCCGGAATGCCTGCCGCGCGCAAGGCCGCATGGGCTTGGGCGATCGAATATTTGCCGAAGTGGAAAATGGATGCGGCGAGGACGGCGCTCGCCCCGCCCCGGACAACGCCGTCGACCAGGTGATCGAGCGTGCCCACGCCCCCGCTGGCGATCACCGGCACCGGCACCGCATCGGCAATCGCGCGAGTCAGCGCAAGGTCGTAACCGGCCTGAGTCCCGTCGCCGTCCATCGAGGTGACGAGCAGCTCGCCCGCGCCCAGTTCGGCCAGCCGCCGGGCGTGAGCCACTGCATCGATCCCGGTCGCCCTGCGCCCGCCATGGGTGAAAACTTCCCAGCCCGACGGGGTCGCCCCCTCGCCCACGCGCCGCGCATCGACCGAGGCGACGCAGCACTGGCTGCCGAACTTCGCGGCAATTTCGCCGACCAGCTCGGGCCGGGCGACGGCGGCGGAATTGACCGCGACTTTGTCCGCCCCGGCCAGCAGGAGCGCGCGGGCATCGCCCACCGTGCGAACCCCGCCGCCGACGGTGAACGGCATGAAGCAGACCTGCGCCGTGCGCCGGACGATATCGAGCAGCGTCCCGCGCCCTTCGTGGCTGGCGGATATGTCGAGGAAGCACAGCTCGTCCGCCCCGGCCGCGTCGTAGGCCTGGGCCTGTTCGACCGGGTCGCCGGCATCCTTGAGATCGACGAAGTTCACGCCCTTGACCACGCGGCCATCGGCGACGTCGAGGCAGGGGATCACGCGCACGCGAACGGTCATGCCCGGCCCGCCATGGCAATGGCCGCGGCCAGATCGAGCCGCCCGTCGTAGAGCGCCCGGCCGGTGATCACCCCCTCGATCCCCTCTTCGGCATGAAGCGCCAGGAGATGGATGTCGTCGAGGCCCTTCACGCCGCCGCTGGCGATGACGGGCAGGTCGACGTGGCGCGCCAGGTCGACGGTGGCGTCGATATTGCAGCCTTTCAGCAGGCCGTCGCGCCCGATGTCGGTGAACAGCAGGCTGGCGACCCCCGCATCCTCGAACCGGCGGGCGAGGTCCGCGACCGGCACGTCGGACACCGCGGCCCAGCCTTCGGTCGCGACCATCCCGTCGCGCGCGTCCACGGCGACGACGATCCCGCCCGGGAACTCGGCCGCCATGTCCTTCACGAACTGCGGATCCCTGAGCGCGGCGGTTCCCATGACGATCCGCGCGACGCCCAACTCGAACCACCCTTCCACCGCCTCGCGCGTGCGGATCCCGCCGCCGAGCTGGACGTAGCCGGGAAAGGCGGCGACGATCGCCTCCACAGCCTCGCGATTTTCCGCGCGGCCTGCGAAAGACCCGTCGAGATCGACCACATGGAGATGCTGCGCCCCCGCTTCGGCAAACAGCCTGGCCTGCGCGGCGGGATCGTCGCCATAGACGGTGGCGCGCGCCATGTCGCCTTCGGCCAGGCGCACGACCTCGCCGGCCTTCAGGTCGATTGCGGGAAAGACGATCACGGGCGCCACTCCAGGAAACGGGCGAGAAGCGCCAGGCCGTAAGCCTGGCTCTTTTCCGGGTGGAACTGCACGCCGAGCAGATTGTCGCGCGCGACGGCGGCCACGATCCCGCCGCCATGGTCGGTCATCGCGGCGATATGCTGCGGCTCGTCGACCGCGAAATGGAAGGAATGGAGGAAATAGGCTTCCCCCTCCTCCAGAACGGGGCCGGCGTGGGCGGTCGGCGCCACGTCGTTCCAGCCCATGTGCGGCACCTTGATCGCGGGATCGGTCCGCTCGATCGCGCGGACTTCTCCGCCGATCCAGCCGAGCCCGCGGGTCGTGCCGTGTTCCAGCCCGCGATCGGCCAGAAGCTGCATCCCGACGCAGACCCCCAGGAACGGCGCGCCGCCCACGCGCACGCGCTCGTCCATCGCCTCGACCAGGCCGGGAATCGACGTGAGGCCGCGGGCGCAGGCGCGGAACGATCCGACGCCGGGCAGAACGATCCGGTCCGCCGCGCGCACCGCATCGGGTGCGGCAGTCACCAGAACCCGGGCGCCGACCGTGCGCAGCGCGTTTTCGACCGAGTGCAGGTTCCCCGCGCCGTAATCGACCAGCGCAACCGTTTCAGCCACCGAGAATGCCCTTGGTGCTGGGCACCGCGCCCCCCTTGCGCGGGTCGATCTCCACCGCGGCGCGCATGGCGCGGGCGAACCCCTTGTAGATCGCCTCGCAGATATGGTGGTTGTTCTGTCCGTAGAGCAGCTCGACATGCAGGGTGATGCCGGCGGCCTGGGCCACCGAATGGAACCAGTGTTCGATCAGTTCGGTATCCCATTCGCCCAGTCGCGGCTGCGAGAAACCGGCACGCCAGGCGAGATAGGGCCTGCCCGAAATGTCGAGCGCGACGCGCGCGAGCGTTTCGTCCATTGGCGAATAAGCGTGGCCGTACCGCGCAATCCCCGCCTTGTCACCCAGCGCCTGCGCGAGGGCCTGACCCAGCGCGATCGCGCTGTCTTCGGTCGTGTGATGCTGGTCTACGTGCAAGTCCCCGTCGACCTTCATCGTGACGTCGATCAGCGAATGTTTGGCGAACTGTTCGACCATGTGATCGAGGAATCCGATTCCCGTGGACACGTTATAGGAGCCGCTGCCATCGAGGTTCACCTCGATTTCGATCGCGGTCTCCGCCGTCTTTCGCTCGATCTTGCCTTTGCGCATGCCTGCGGCGCTATACGCAAGGCTGGGCACGGCGCAAGCATTGGCGCTTGACCGGCGCGCCGAGGGTCGCCACGAAGCGGGCAAGATGACCGATGAAACACCCGACAGCCTGATCCCCTACGACGAGATCGTGCAGGAGGCGCTGCGCGCCGTGGTCGGCCGCGTGCTGGGCGAAATCCAGGCCGGCGGCAGCGAGCTGCCCGGCAACCACCATTTCTACATTACGTTCAAGACGCACGCGCCCGGCGTTTCCATCCCCGCCCATCTGCGCGAACGCTTCCCCGACGAGATGACGATCGTCCTGCAGAACAAGTTCTGGGACCTGAAAGTGGACGATGACGGCTTCACCGTGGGGCTGAGCTTCAACCAGGTGCCCGCCAAGCTCGACATACCTTTCTCCGCGATCACCGCTTTCGTCGATCCGGCAGTCGATTTCGGGCTGCAGTTCCAGGCGAGCGTCCCCGATATGGCCCCCGAAGCGCACGACGAAGCCGAAAACGACGCCCCGGAACGGGGCGACCGGCCGACCGTTGGCGAAGGCGGAGACGGCTCCAATGTCGTCACGGTCGATTTCGGCCGCAAGAAATAAGCGACCGGGAGAGCCTTCCACCCGGTTGGGTGAAAGGGCGCAAGCGATGGCAAGAAAAAAAGACTCACGTGGGAAACACGCAACCGACAGGCTGGGCGCGGCGGTCGATGCCGCGGGCGACAAGCTTCACTCCGAAAACCGCGATGTGGCCGGTCCCAGCCCCAATCCCGCGACCAACTTGTTGATTCACGACGTTTTGCTTCGCAGCGGAGGTCGCCTGCTGCGGATCGGCCTCGAAAAAGGACTGCTCAGCAATCGATACGGTGGATCGACAGCCAAGCGAATGGTCGAAAATCGCTCGATGGTTCAGAACCTGGCAACATTCGCTATCGCACGGCTCGCGACGCGTTCGATCCCGGGAGCCGTCCTCGTCGGCGGCGGTCTCCTGGCCAAGACGCTGCTCGACCGGCGCCAGTCGCGCCGCGCAGCGCGGCGCAAGGGGGACAAGGCCTTGCGCGAGCAGACGAAAGAGAGCTGACCCGGCGGATGGGGTTGATTTCACCGCGCGGCTCGGCGCATGAGCGCGCATGGCCGACCAGGATACGCTTCACCGCCGCGGACTGATGTTCATCCTCTCCTCGCCCTCCGGCGCAGGCAAGACCACGATTTCGCGCATGTTGCTGGAAGCCGACGAGGAAATCCGGCTCTCGGTCTCCGCCACGACGCGCCCGAAACGGCCGGGCGAGATCGACGGCGTGCACTATCACTTCGTGTCGGATGCCGAATTCGATCGGATGATCGAGCAAGACGACTTCTACGAATGGGCGCATGTCTTCGATCACCGCTACGGCACGCCGAAAGGGCATATCCGCGCGGGATTGAAGGACGGTCAGGATTTCCTGTTCGACATCGACTGGCAGGGCACCCAGCAGCTTTACCAGAAGGACCAGCAGGACGTCGTCCGCGTCTTCATCCTGCCGCCCAGCCTCGACGAGCTGCACCGGCGGCTGACGGCGCGCGCGACCGACAGCAACGACGTGATCGACAGCCGCATGGAACGCGCCCGGGCGGAAATCAGCCACTGGGACGGATACGACTACGTCGTGGTCAACGACGACGTGAACGTCTGCTTCGGCAAAGTGCGCGAAATCCTCCACGCCGAACGCATGAAACGCGCCCGCCAGACCGGCCTGATCGGCTTCGTCCGCAAACTGATGGACTGAACGCCCCCGGGCAGACTGCCCCATACCGCCGACGCACCGCCGATACCCTCCACACCCCGCGCAGGCGGAACCAGACCACCGGCACACCGCCCGATACCCTTCCCGAGCCCCAGCGCAGGCTGGGGCCTCAGGCCGCTGGCGCTCCGCCCGATAACACGAGGTCCCAGCCTGCGCTGGGACTCAGACTTGGGGGCGGGTTATGGCAAAAATGGCTTGACAATTGTAACCCATTGGGTTATAGGAGCCCCGCCAGTCCACACTGGCACACAGCGACGGGGGCGGAGCGTGTACGCGTCACGCAGGCCGCTTCGTCCAGACGGCCGGTGCCTCGGGGGGCTAGTGACCTTTTAGAGAAAGCCCCCTTTGCCGGTTTGCGAGGAGTTTTCGGGGGACCTGTCCCTTTCCGCCCTTGCGGTGGGCCTCAACGCCGCAGAGCCAGGGGACACCCCCCGACGGATACGGTGCCGGCGAGCCCTGGCCGTATCTCGCCTCGCAGCCCTCAGGGCCGAGCGGAAGGTTGCCGTAACCCCTTTCGCCGTTCGCAACGATGTTACCAAGGCAACCCTGTGACGCCCAGGTGGCAATCCTGTGATGCCCAGGCGGCACCGGCCGATTCCGTCCGCTTGCCTGTATGCTCCGGCGTAAGGTCCGCATTCGCCAGCGGATGGTGGGGTGTGTCAGTCTGCCTTTCCGTTTCTCTCCCCTCCGTTTCCCCCTTTCCTCTCCCCCCTCTCCGATCCCCAGCGCAGGCTGGGGTCTCGTGCTAGCAGGCGACACGCCAGCGGCCTGAGGCCCCTGCCTTCGCAGGGGCTCGGGACGGTATCGGACATAGCGCCGGCGGCCTGAGGCCCCAGCCTGCGCTGGGGCTCGGGAGGGGGCGGCGTGGGGACGGGCGGCGGATCGCCTATTCCGCCGGCTGGTGCGCCGCGATCGGGCCGCGCGGGCGCAGGCGGCGGCGCAGGGCGGCAAGGGGGCGGGTGATCAACCCGTGGCGGTCCATCCAGGCGTGATATTCGCGGTATTTGGCGTCCTCGGCCAGCAAGTGCGCCTCTTCCGTCTTCGCGCGCCAGAAATAGATCGCGCTGACGCAGGCGAGGAAGAACGTGTTGCGGATCGCGTCGACCGGCGAACCGCCGGACACGAGGAACGGCAGCGTCGCGCTCCACCAGAACAGGTTCTTCGACAGATAGGCCGGGTGGCGGGTGAAGCGATAGGGGCCGTGGGTCAGCACGCCGCGATAGGTGAGGTTGGAAAAGCGCACGCCGAACGCCACCGTCGCCCAGGCGTAGATGCCGGTCAGGACAACCAGCCAGGCGGCCCAGAGCCACAGCAGCGCCCCCTGCCCCGCCAGCCAGTGCGCCCAGCCCGGGGTATCGACCTCGTAAGCCAGCATTCCCTCGGCGCCCATGAAGGCATAGACCAGCGGGGGGTAGCAGATCAGCGCCGCGACCCAGCCCGACAGCAGCGGATTGCCGCTGCGGATATGCGCGTCGAGCGGGCGGAACGTGACGAGATAGCCGACCGTGCCGATCTGCACGTCGATCACGAACAACAGCCCGATCAGCACCGTGGCCATCCGCACCGGATCGGCAGCGAGACCGGCCAGGTCGGCTTCCACCACGCCGGCGAACCCGCCGGGCAGGATGGAGATCATGAAGGCGCCGAAGAACCCCTTGATGATCCAGGCGCGCCAGTGCTTCTTCACTTCCTCCGGGTCGAACGCCTCGCGCCCCAGCAGCATGGCGCCGAAGTGCCAGGCATGGTCGCGCGGTTCGACCATGTGCCGGTCGAGCCAGAGGACATAGGGGACGCAGAGCACGAACAGCGGGATCGCGGCCGCCGCGATCACTTCCATCGCGAACAGATATTGCCCCTGCCAGTACCAGCGCGCGACGCAGTAGAGGAAACCGATGATCGCCCAGGTCGCCCAGAGCGCACCGATCTTGACGATCGAGACCGGCAGGACTTCGGCCAGCGGCCGCCGGCGGCTCCAGTCGATCCCGGTCGAGGGGTTGCGATGGACTTTGTCCACCAGCACCGACCAAGCCGCCATCGGCCCGGCGGAGAAAGCCAGCGCGGCCAGCGCGGCATAGGGGCCGGACAGCGGCGCGCGCGGACCGGGCAGCGCGAAAGCCTCGGCCAGCTGCGGCCAGTTGCGGCAGAACACGATCCACGCGAGCAGGCCGAGCAGCCCGGCCAGGCCCACGCCCGCCGAAACGTCGCTCGCCGGAAGGGCTTTCGCCGGGGGCTGGTGCGCGCTCATCTCGGCCCGCGCGATAGCGGCAAAGGGTTAAGGACGCGGTAAGGCTGGCCCGCTTGCGCGATGGCCCACCCCGCTGCGACTAGCTTCGCCTCCGGCTCAGCAAGTCTCGCTCCCCTCCCGCAAGCGGGAGGGGGTGGCTGGTGGATGCGCCTTGCTGCGAGAGACCTCCCCCCCTCCCGCTTGCGGGAGGGGTCGGGGGTGGGCACGGCACTCAGCGGAAGGCGTGGATCGTGCCCGAATCGTCGAGCAGATAGAGCGTCCCGTTGGCGACGATCGGGGGCAGCGACACCGCTTCCTTCAGATCGACGAACAGGCTGGCCGACCCTTCGGCAGGGCTGACGCGATAGATCTGCCCCTGGCTGCTGGCCACCCACAGGGTGTTGCCCGCCAGGACCGGCCCGGTCCAGAAGATCTCGCCCTCGCGATCCTCCTCGTCGCGATAGCGCTGGAGCTGGGTCATCCAGCGGACTTTGCCCGACGAGCGGGCGATCGCGAGAAGGCGCGCATCGTCGGTCAGCGCGAAGATCCATTCGCCCGCGACCGCAGGGGTGGAAATGCCCGCGACGTTCAGTTCCCAGATCCGCTGGCCGGTGACCAGTTCGTAAGCCGCCATGCGGCCGCCCTGGCCCAGGGCGTAGACTTTGCCCGAATCGATGATCGGGTCGGCGTCGATGTCGGTCAGCGAGCCGACCTCGGTCGAGATCGAGGTTCGCGCCAGCGCGTCGGACCAGACGACGAGGCCGTTTTCGTAGCGATAGGCGACCAGCTCGCCCGAGCTGTATCCCGCGATCACCGTGCCCTGCCCCGCCGCCGGCGCGGCCACGCCGAACACGCCGGCCTGCGCCAGCGAGCCGGATTCGTTCCAGCGCGGCGCGCCGGTCGCGGCATCGAGCGCGTGGATCTGGTTGTCCTGCGTCATCACGTAGACCGAATTGAACGCGATCGTCGGCGATCCGCGCAGCGGGCCGGCGGGCTGGACTTTCCAGATCTCCGCCCCCGTTCGCGCGTCCAGCGCGGCGACTTCGCCCACGCCGTTGGTGGCATAGACCCGGCCCTCGTGGAACGCCGCGCCCCCGCCGAAAGCGGACGCGCGGGCATTGCCGGCCTGCTCCATCCGGTAGGTCCAGCGCGGGGTGCCGCTTTGCGCGTCGAAGGCGTGGACCACCCCGTCGGTGCCGACGGCAAAGAGCATTCCGCCGCCCACCACCGGCGCCGATGCCAGCCGCCGGCGCTCGCTCCCGCCGGCGATCTCGGCCGTCCAGGCCAGCGCCGGGCTGTCGGACAGCGCGAGGTGGCCGTAGGACTTGTCCGCCGTGCCGCCCGCCTGCGGCCAGGCGGCGTTGGTCTGCGCCGGGGGAAGGACCACGGCAATGCCGGCCAGCGCCGGATCGACCCTGGCGCCCATCTCGATCCGCGACAGGACCGGCTTGCGTTCGCCCAGCGTCGGCGTGGTCTTGGTGTCGCCGCCGCCGCCGAAAATGCCGCAGGCGCCCAGCGCCATCGCCAGCGCGACGACCGTGACGCCCCGGCCCGGATTGGAAATGCTGTTCGTTGTCATCGGATAGATCCTGAAACTGCTATTGCGCCTGCCGATCGCCGCCCGCGGGCGTGCGCATTTCTTCGAGCACGGCATCGACATCCTCGATCGCGTCGACGCCTAGCGCACCGGCCATCTGCCGAGCCCGCGAACGCAGACCTTCGGGCAGGCTGTCGTCCTTGGCGATCGTCGCCAGCAGCGTGCCCGCCTCGCGCTCCTTGCCCTGTTCGAGATAGGCCATCGCCACCAGTTCCCCCGCGCTGGCGAAGAACGGCTTGCCCGGAACCGCCAGCGGTTCCAGCCGCTCGATCGCCTCGGCCGGTGCGATCGTGTCGAACGTCGCCGCCACCTGGCGCACCGTGGCCAGATCGCGCAGCAATTGCGGCGCGTCGTCGTTGGCCGCGATCCGTGCGTAGATCGCCGCGGCATCCTCGGCCCGCCCCTGCTCCATCGCGGCGCCAGCTTCGATCAGCGCGGCCTGGATCGCCGCGCCGCCGGCTTCGCCCTCCAGCGGCGCGAGCCTTTCGACCGCCCCGTCGAGATTGCCCGCCTGAACCTGGTCGAGCGCGGCGACCAGCGTTTCGGATTGCCGCTCCATCGCCGCTTCCTGCCGGCCGTCCCAGAACAGGTAGCCGCCGAACGCCGCCAGGCCGAGCACGAACACGCCGATCAGCAGCTTGCCGTAACGCTGGGCGAACTGCGCATACTGGTCCTGCCGCACGGCATCGTCGACTTCGCGCACCAGCACGTCTTCTTCGGCGGCGCGGCGCCGTTCGGGATTCTGCTTGGATGGGAGGTTGAGGGCCAAGATTCGGCTCTTTCAAATTTCCGTGACAGGTCGGCGGGGGTGTTTAGCGGATGGGCGCATCAATTCAACTTGGAAACCTGCCTGTCCCCGGCAGCGTGAACCGCAGGTGAAGCCGGCAGGGCGCCTCACCCCAGCCCCTTGCCGCCCAGGGCGGAGGAATAGAGCCGGCGATAGGTGGCAATCATCGGCTTCTCGTCGAACGCTTCGCGCGCCTTCGCGCGGTTCGCCTGCCCCACATCGGCGCGCAGGGCGGCATCGCCCGCCAGCCGCGCAAGATTGCCGGTCAGCGCGGCCTCGTCGCCCGCGGGGCCGATCAGCGGCGCATTCGCATCGGCCACCATCGCGGCGAGATCACCGACTGCCGGCGCGGCGACGGGCAGCCCGGCGGCCATCGCCTCGACCACCGAGATCGGGAACTGCTCGCTGTCGGAAGACAGCGCGAAAATGTCGAACAGGCCGACGTAGCGCGCGGGATCGGGCGCGAAGCCGGGCAGGTGGACCCTGTGGCCGATGTCGTATTCGTCCGCCTCGGCCCGAATCGCGTCGCGTTCCGGCCCCTCGCCCACGATCACCAGGTGCCAGTCGTCGGGCAGGCCGCGAAAGGCGCGCACCAGCCGGGGCAGGTTCTTGACCGGGCGCAGGCCGGCGAGCGTGCCGACCCAGAATTCGCCCTTGCGCTTGATCACCCCGCGCAGGGCATCGGGCTTCGGCCGCCTGGCGAAGGCGCGGGTGTCGATCCCGTTGGGGATGTGCTTGACCCGCCCGATCGGCTGCTCCCACACCTCCAGCGCGATGCGTTCGAGCGTTTCGGACGGCACGACCAGCCCGTTGGAGCGGCCGAGCGCGATCTTGCGGAACCAGTTGCGCGTAGACTTCAACCGCTCGCGCTCGTCCTCGTTGAAGCCGTCCTCGTGATGGATCAGCGGGGGCAGGGCGAACACGTCCTTGAACACGGTGTGCGCCAGCACCGCGTTCATCGCGCCCCAGTTGTAGGTCAGGACCAGGTCGTATCCCCGCATCGCCCTGGCCAGGCGTTGCAGGCGGCCGGGGGTCGGCTTGCCCTGGAGCGTGGGAAAATCGCGCGGGTAACCGACCGCCACCTGGCGCGCGATATATCGCGCGGCCTCCATCCGCTCCGGCTCCGCCGAAACGATCGCGTGCGCGGCCTTCGCGCCGAAGGCGTTGATCAGGCGCACGGTGCGCAGTTCCTTGCCCCCGGCCGAGAACGTCGAGTGCAGATGCAGGATGCGCGGCTTGCCGCCCGTGCGCCCGCTCATGCCGCGCGGGCCATCAGCCGGTCGATTGCCGCCAGCGCCTCGGGTTCGTCGAGCAGGGGCGCATGGCCGACATCGGGGACGGTGACCAGTTCGGCATCGCCGTGCCGCGCGACCATCGCCTGCGCGGTCGCAGCGGAAAACAGGTCCGACAGCGCGCCGCGCACGATCAGCAGCGGCGCGGACCCCAGCGCCTCGAACGCCGGCCACAAGTCGGGCGGCGCCGCGCCCTCGCCGGCCTGGAACGGTTCCGCGATGTTCATGTCGTAATCGAACGCGATCCGCCCGTTGGGCTGCACCGCCATGCCCCGCTTGGCCATCGCGATCCAGTCTTCGGTGCCGAAGCCGGGATGGGCCGCAGCGTGGACTTCCTCCAGCGCGCGGGCGGCGTGCATCCAGGTGGGGAAATTGCGCCCCTGGCCCACGTATTCGCCGATCCGGGCAAGTCCGCCGGTTTCCACTTCCGGCCCGATGTCGTTGAGCACCGCGCCCGCGATCCGCCCCGGGTCGGCGGCAGCCAGCAGCATCGTCATCAACCCGCCCAGCGAGGTGCCGACGGCGACGAAGCGCTCTATCCCCTCTTGCGCCAGCAGCGCTTCGACATCGGCGACATAAGTCGCGGGGGTATAGCTGGACGCATCGCGCGCATATTCGCTTTCGCCCCGCCCGCGCATTTCCGGCACGATCACGCGCCGCCCTCCCGCCAGACGTTCGGCCAGCATGGCGAAATCGCGCGCGTTGCGGGTCAGCCCGTGCAGGCAGAACACCGGCGCGCGATCGGCCCGCCCGGCATAGTCGCGGTAATGCAGCTTCAGGCCGTCCGGGCTGTCCCAGAAGCGGTCGGTAAATCCAGTGCCCATCGGTTTTCGGGAGTTTCCTGTGTCCAAATCCTCGCATCGCGGGGCAGCCGCATTGCCAGCCCTGCCCGCACGCCCCACTATCGCCGTATGAGCCAGGAACCGCAAGCGTCGCCCTATCGCCCCGATCCGGCCATCGCCCCGCTCGCCGGATGGATCGCGGACGCGGTCGAGCCGGCGCGGTTCCCGCAGGCCGCGATCCGCTTCCGCAACCGCCGCTGGGATCGGGCGATCGGCCTGGACGATCGGGACGACGATCGCTGGGCCGCCCATTTCGCGCGGTTCGATCCGCTGCCCGGAAACCTGCCGCAGCCGCTCGCCCTGCGCTATCACGGGCACCAGTTCCGGGTCTACAATCCCGAGATCGGCGACGGGCGCGGGTTCCTCTTCGCCCAGCTGCGCGACGGGGCGGATCGCCTGCTCGATCTCGGCACCAAGGGTTCGGGGCAGACGCCCTACAGCCGCATGGGCGACGGGCGGCTGACGCTGAAGGGCGCGGTGCGCGAGATCATGGCGACCGAAATGCTGGAGGCGCTGGGCGTCTACACCTCCAAGACGCTCTCCGTGATCGAGACCGGGGAGGAGCTGGTGCGCAGCGACGAGCCTTCGCCCACCCGCTCCGCCGTGATGGTCCGCCTCAGCCATGGCCATATCCGCATCGGCACCTTCCAGCGGCTGCTCGCGCTGGAAGAGGGGGAGCACATGGCGCAACTGGTCGACTATTGCCTCGCGCAGTTTCCCGGCTCGCCGCCGCCGGACGATGCGCCGGGCCGCGACGAGCCGGCCGTGATCCTGATGCATCAGGCGGTGGAGCGCATGGCCGATCTTGCCGCGGCATGGATGGTCGCGGGGTTCGTCCACGGCGTGCTCAACACCGACAACATGAACATCACCGGCGAAAGCTTCGACTACGGCCCCTGGCGCTGGCTGCCCGCCTGGGACCCGGGCTTTACTGCCGCCTATTTCGACCATGGCGGGCTCTATGCCTTCGGCCGGCAGCCCGAAGCGGTGCACTGGAACCTGGGGCAGCTCGCGGTCGCGCTGCGCCTGCTGGCCGATGCGCCGCCGCTGATCGCCGCGCTCGAGCGGTTCGGGCCGCTCTACATGGCGGCGGTGGCGCGGCGCTGGTGCTGGCGGCTGGGGGTCGAGCCGATGGGCGAGGAGCGTGACGGGAACCTGGTCGCCGCCTGCGAACGGGCGATGCGCGAAAGCGGCGAGCAGCCGGACCGCTTCTTCCACCGCCACCGTGGCGGGCGAGCGGCCGAAGGCGATCTCGCCGCCGCGCTGGAAGGTTACCGCCCCGTGCCGGGCAGCCACCCCTATTGGGACGAAGACGCGCCCCAGACGATGCTGATCGAGGAAGTCGAGGCGATCTGGTCGGCGATCGACCGGAGCGACGACTGGCAGCCGCTCGATGCCAAGATCGCGGCGGTCCGCCGTATGGGGGAGGCGCACGGCGCCCCGCCCCCGCCGGCGGGGCACTGACGAGCCGGCCGGCGGGACAATCGGGCTGGCGGACTGTCGGTTTGTGACTACATGGCGCTTGTGGCATTGGCCGGCTGGCCGAAATTTCAGGGAATTAAGCTCTGGTGAGCAGTGACATCGTTTCGTTCGAGCCCGCGACGGGCGGGGAATTGTGGCGCAGCCCCGCAGGCGACGTCGACGCCGCGGTCGAGCGCGCCCGCCGCGCCTGGCCGGAATGGGCGGCGCAACCGCTTGCGACCCGGATCGAGCTGTGCCGGCGCTTCGCCAACGAAGTGCGCAAGCAGGCGGACGCTTTCGCCGAACTGATCGCGCGCGAAACCGGCAAGCCGCTGTGGGAAGCCCACACCGAAGTCGAAACGGTCATCAAGAAAGTGGACATCTCGGTCACCGCCTATGCGGAGCGGACCGGGCAGAAGAAGCTCGACAGCGCCTTGCAGGGCACGGCCGCCGTCCGGCACAAGCCGCACGGGGTCATGGCCGTGCTCGGCCCCTACAACTTCCCCGCGCACCTGCCCAACGGTCACATCGTTCCGGCGCTGATCGCGGGCAACGTGGTGGTCTTCAAGCCGAGCGAGAAGACGCCCGCCGTGGGCGAGTTTCTGGTCGAATGTTTCCACCGCGCCGGGATTACCGACGCTGTCGTGCAATTGCTGGTCGGCGGGCCGGACGAAGGCAAGGCGCTGGTCGCCCACCGCGGGGTCGACGGGGTGCTGTTCACCGGATCGGCCCAGGCCGGCATCGCGATCAACCGCAAGCTGGCGACCAGCCCGGGCAAGATCGTGGCGCTGGAAATGGGCGGCAACAACCCGATCGTGGCGATGGATACGCCGAAAGTGTCCGACGCGGCCACGCTGGTGATCCAGTCGGCCTTCACCTCCGCCGGACAGCGCTGCACCGCGGCGCGGCGGCTGATCGTGAAGGACAGCATGTACGATGCGCTGGTAGGCGAGGTGAAGGCGCTGGCGAGCCGCATCGTGGTCGACGAACCCTTTGCCGACCCCGCGCCCTTCATGGGCCCGGTGATCGACAACCAGGCGGCCGACCAGCTGATGGAAAGCTTCCTCTATCTGCTGTCGAACGGGGGCAAGGCGATTCGCCACATGACCCGGCCCGACGACGACCTGCCGTTCCTGTCGCCCGCGATCATCGACACGACCGCGATGGCCGAGCGCCCCGACGTCGAACTGTTCGGCCCGCTCCTGCAAGTGATCCGCGTCGCCGACCTCGACGAGGGGATAGCGGAGGCGAACAATACCCGGTTCGGCCTCTCCGCTTCGCTGATCGGGGGCACGCCGCAGGATTACAACCGGTTCTGGGCCAATATCCGCGCCGGGATCGTCAACTGGAACCGGCCCACGAACGGCGCCTCCTCCGCCGCGCCGTTCGGCGGGATCGGCCTGTCGGGCAACCACCGCCCGGCGGCTTACTACGCCGCCGACTACTGCGCCTATCCGGTCGCGAGCACCGAGATGGATCAGCCGCGCGCCAGCCCGGGCGTGGGCTTCAGGGACGCCTGACCGGGCGCGCCGCCGCCGGTGGCGACTGCCAGGCGACGAGATCGACCGCGGTCGCCCCTTCGCCATCGGTGTGGGCGTAGACGGCGAAGGCGGCCCCTCCCCGCGTTCCTTGCAGAACCTGCTCTTCGCCCCGTTCCGACCGGCGCGAGGTATAGCCCGCCGCGCGGGCCCGCGTGTGATAGAACGCCAGCACTTCGGCCAGCGGCACCGGCGTGCGGAACACCGCGGCCCGCAGGGCGCAGGCCGGGGAATCGTTGCCCGCCGCATCCTGCGCCGCGGCACGCGGATAGAGGGGAAAGACCTCGGGCATCCGGGCGGCCCAGATAAAGCCGCGCTCCGCCTGTTTGGCGCACTGTTCGCCCGCTCCGGCCAGAACGGCCCGCTGGGTCAGCGAGAGGCGCGCGGCGAGCGGAGCGGGCTCTCCGGTCTCCTCCACCGGCGGCAATTCCATCATCGCCTCGCGCCCGCCGACCAGCGCCATCGCCTCGTCCCGCGCCGCTTCGACGGCGCGCGGGGTGCGGTTTTCCAGCGGCAGCGCGCCGTCGATACCGCCGGTCAGCGCGGCATTGGCTTCGTTCTGGCGCGACAGGTCGGGATCGACGAGAATCGGATCGTTGATCGCCGCCAGAACCGCCGGATCGACCTGCCGCTCGGGCGCAGGCGGATCGGCCTCGCCGCAGGCGGCAAGCGGCACGAGTGCCAGCCCCGCCAGCGCGGAGACGATCGGTTTTGCCCGGGCTTCGAACATCCGGGCGGCCTAGCGCAAATTTGCGAGAATAGGGTTAACCGCACGGAACGCTGGCAAACCGCTTTTGTTCATGCTATGTTCCGATCATGGATCGACGCCTCGAACCCGAACTCGAACCCGAAATCGGCGGCCGCGGTGCGCAGTCGAGCGCGGTTCCGACGCGATTCGGCCTGGCCACGCGCGAGGCCGATGGCGACTGGCGCGATCACGTCGAATCGCTGGACGGTCCGCCGGTCAAGCTGCGGACCACGGTGACCGAGGAAAATCCCAGGACGATCCTCACCTTCAATCGCTCGCCCGACATTGCATTCGACCGCTCGATCAACGCCTATCGCGGGTGCGAGCATGGCTGCATCTACTGTTTCGCGCGCCCCACCCATGCCTATCACGATCTCTCCCCCGGGCTCGATTTCGAGACGCGGCTGTTTGCCAAGCCCGCCGCGGCGGAGCTGCTGCGCGCGACGCTGGCCAAGCCCGCCTATCGCCCGCGCCCGATCGCGATGGGCACCAACACCGACCCCTACCAACCGATAGAGCGCCGCTATCGCATTACCCGCCAGGTGCTGGAGGTCTGCCTCGACGCGCGGCATCCGGTCACCATCACGACCAAGTCCGACCGGGTGATCGACGATCTCGATCTTCTCGTGCAGCTTGCGCGGCGGCGGCTGGTGGCGGTGGCGGTTTCGGTGACGACGCTCGACCCGAAGCTGTCGGGCAAGCTCGAACCGCGCGCGGCCGCCCCGGCCAAACGGCTGGCGGCGCTGGGCAAACTGGTCGACGCCGGGGTTCCCGCGCACTGCTCGGTCGCCCCGATCATCCCGGCCATTACCGATGCCTTCATGGAAGAGATCGTGGCGCGCGCCGCCGCCCTCGGCGTGCGTTCGGCCGGGTGGATTCCGCTGCGCCTGCCGCACGAGGTGGCGCCGCTGTTTCGCGAATGGCTCTCGGTCCATTTCCCCGAACGGGGGGACAAGGTCATGTCCATCGTGCGTTCGATCCGCGCCAAAGACGGACAGGGGCGCGACAACGATCCCGACTTCTTCAGCCGGATGAAGCCGAGCGGCGTCTGGGCCGACCTCTTCCGCGCCCGCTTCCGCCTCGCCTGCAAGCGCGCCGGCATCGGCAAGACGCGGTTCGAACTGGACTGCTCGCAATTCCGCCGGCCCGAAGTCGGCGGACAGATGCGATTGCTCTGAGGCGGGGGTGCGGGGCAGGCCGGCGCCGTCTCGATGAAAGCGGCTCTAACCTTCGGATTCCTCGCCATGGGGGATCCACAGCGGGTCGAGCTGGACCGCCGTGTTCGGGCGCGGGTCGTGCTCGGCCGACCAGTGGAGCCGCCCTTCCGGGGTCACGCCGGAGACATGCAGAACCCGATCGAGATCGTACATTCCCATCGCGAGGTGCCGCGCGCGCGATCGGCGGGCGGAAAACAGCCCCCATTTCTTCCACACCCGCTCCGTCCGCACGGCGAAGCATACGCCGCCCAGGTGCCGGCGGCTGGGATAGGCGATGGCGTCGATCGTCGGGTGGCGGCCGAACAGCGCGAGCGCGACCTGCGAACTGGTGACGTAATCGTCGTCGCGGCTGGTCAGGCAATCGAGCAGGAAGGCATCGGCCATCAGGATCGCCCGCGCCTCCTGAGGCGGGCAGGCGGCGAGCGAATCGGTCAGCTTCAGCGCATCCTGCGGCGCCAGGAACGCGGTGCCGGTGCGATAGGCCTGTATCCACTCGCCGATCGGCGCCACCTGCACCGATTGGCCGGGGCGGATGCTGAAATCCGACAGGACGACATCGTCGTCGTCCGCGCGCACTTCGGACAGCGCGGTGTCGCGCCGGTCGGCGAGATAGAGCACCGCGAACCCTTCGGGATTGGCCCGGCCCGGCGCCTGCCGCTGCCCCTTGCGCCAGATCAGTTCCTCGACCGTGTCGACGCTATCGCCGGGATCGAGCACGCGCGCCCGGCGATAGCGCGCGGCCTGGCCCCAGTCATGCGCGATGATCGGGTGATGCGCGACGAGATGGGCGATCGTCGCCGCGCGCGCATCCTCGTCCGCGGCATCGAATTCGGCGATCAGCCTCACAAGCTCTTCGGTGGGAACGGGCGGGAACCTGTCGGTCAGGCACGTTTCGGCATCCATGGCCCTGCTCTAACCCCCGAATATGACAGTTCCGTCGTCAGCCGAAGCCGTCGCCGCCCTCGCCCGGCTTGAAGCGCACAAGGCGGCTGTCCACCAGGGCGGCGGTGCGGTTGACGACCGCCTTCTGGTATTCGGGATCCTTGATCATCTCGAAGAACCCCGCGCTGTTGGGGTATTGCGCGACGAAGCCGTCGTGCCAGCGGCGATCGTCCGGCCCGGTCACCATCGTCTGGAACACGCCGCGCCAGACGATACTGCCGCCCACGCGGCGGAAAATCGGCCCGCTGGTGCGGCCGTATTCCTCGTAAGCGCGGCGCCCCGTCCAGCCTTTGCCGGCATGTTCGTGCCCTGCCGGATATTCCGCGAGATCGCGATAGAGCAGCAGGTTGAGCATATGGATCGGCTCGTCGCGCGGCAGGGCCTTGAAGGCATCGAAATTGGCGCGGCTCGGGTCGATATAAACGGTCATTCGGCGGCCTCCAGCTTGTAATCCGAAAAGCGTGCGCGCAGATCCTTCTTGCTGATCTTGCCGGTCGCGGTGTGCGGAATCTCGTCGACGAATTCGACCGCATCGGGCAGCCACCATTTCGCCACCAGCGGCTCGAGATGGGCGATCACCTCTTCCGCCGTGCATTCGCAGCCGCCCTTGACGACGACGAACAGGACGGGGCGCTCGTCCCACTTGGGATGCGGCATTCCGATCGCCGCCGCCTCGGCCACCTTGGGATGGCCGCAGGCGGCATTTTCCAGTTCGACCGAGCTGATCCACTCGCCGCCGGACTTGATCACGTCCTTGGTCCGGTCGGTCAGTTGCAGCGTCCCGTCGGGATGAAGAATGCCGACATCGCCGGTGTTGAACCACCCATCCTCGGTCACCGCGTCTTCTTCCGCCTTGAAGTAGCGCTTGATGATCCAGGGCCCGCGGATCTGCAGCGCGCCCGCGCTCTTGCCGTCGCGGGGAAGCTGCTTGCTCCAGTCGTCGAGATCGACCGTGCGCAGCTCGACCCCGAAGACCGGCCGGCCCTGCCGCGTCACGATGTCCACCTGCTCTTCGAACGAGAGGCTGTCCCAGTCGGGCGTCGGCGCGCCGACCGTGCCGATGGGCGAGGTTTCGGTCATGCCCCAGGCATGGGCCACCCGGCTGCCGTTCTTCATCAGCCGTTCGATCATGAAACGCGGCGCGGCCGAACCGCCGATGATCGCCTGTTGCAACTTGGGAAGCGGGGTCCCGGTGCTGTCGCAATGCTGGAACATCGCCAGCCAGACGGTCGGCACCCCGGCCGAATGGGTCACGCCTTCGCGCTCCATCAGCTCGCACAGGACCGCCGGATCGTTGACCGCCGCATAGACGAACTTGACCCCCGTGATCGCGCCGGCCCAGGGCAGCCCCCAGCTGGCCGCATGGAACATCGGCACGACCGGCAGCATGACGCTGCGCGCATCGAAATCGAAGGCATTGGGCTGGACGCCCGACATCGCGTGGATCATGGTCGAGCGGTGTTCGTAGAGCACGCCCTTCGGGTTGCCCGTCGTGCCGCTGGTATAGCACAGCATGCACGGGTCCCGCTCGTCGACCGCCACCCACGACGTATCGCCGTCGTGCGCGCCGATCCAGTCTTCGAATGCGACGCCATCGAACCCCTCGGGCGGGTCGTAGCAGATATAGTGCTCGATAGTGGTCCATTTGTCGCGCATCTTGTCGACGATCGGCTGGAACGCGGCATCGTAGAGCAGCACGCGATCCTCGGCATGGTTGGCGATATATTCGAGCTGGTCCTCGAACAGGCGCGGGTTGATCGTGTGCAGCACGCCCCCCGCTCCCGCCACGCCGTACCAGCTGACCAGGTGGCGCGAATGGTTCATCGCCAGCGTGGCCACCCGGTCGCCCTTCGCGATGCCGAGCGCGCGCAGGGCCTGCGTCATCCGCAAGGCATCGCGGCGAATGCCCGCCCAGGTCGCGCGCGTTTCCGTGCCGTCGGCCCAGTAGGTCACATGCTCGCGCGTGCCGTGTTCGCGCGCGGCATGATCGATCAGGTGGGTTACCATCAGGTCCCAGTCCTGCATGGCTCCAAGCATAACCGTCCTCTCCCATTCGATTTCGCTTTGCCACTTTCATGGCGATGCTTGCGCGGCATTGCAATCGGCTGCAAAGGCCGAGCATGAGCCCGCTTCAGCACACCAAGCTTTTCCTCATCGAATATACCCACCTCGCGAAAGACGCGCTGCACATCTACGTGGCGCTGGCGATCCTGCTGGGGGCCTGCCTGGTGTTCGGCTGGAAAGTGCGCCAGTGGCGCCCCTGGCTGCTGGTCCTGGCGGCGGCGCTCGCCGGCGAAGTGTGGGACTGGTACGAAAACGACGCTCTCGGCCGCAGCGCCGATTACGATGGCCACTGGAAGGATCTGTGGAACACCATGCTGGTGCCCACGATCCTGCTGCTCGCCGCGCGCTACACGCCGATTTTCGAGAAACCGCGGGCGCCGGATGCCGAAAGAAGGGACGCCCCCTCAGGCGACGAGGCGCAAGTGCCCGCCCCCGCGGCGGGTGGTGAGCGAGACTTTGTCTAGCCCCGGCACTTCGGCCAGCCGCTCCGCCAGTTCGCCGTCGATCTGATAGTCGCGGCCGAGGCGCAGCAACGGTTCCACGTCCATCCCGGTCTTCAACCGCACGTAGACTTCGCCATGGCCCGGCGTGCCGACCGCCAGCGCCATCTTCAGCTCGGTCAGCGCCTCGGGCGTGGCGACGTCCATCGAAAGCACCATGCGCGACCCGCTCTTGACTTCGTCCAGCGGGCGCGCGCCGCGCACCGTCACCCGTGGCGGCTCGTCGGGGCTGGGGCTGTCGAGTTCGACGTTCAGCAGCACGCAAGTCCCCTCCGCCGCCCATTTCTGGAAGCTTTCGACCAGCGATTCCTCGAAACAGGCGGCGCTGAACTGGCCGGTGCTGTCGGAGAAGTCGGCGCGCACGAACTCGCCCCCGCGGCGGGTCCGGCCCTTGCTCACTTTCTCCACCATCGCCGCCATCACCGCCGGCTGGCGCCCGCCCGCCGAGCCGCCGCCTTCCATCAGGCTCTGGTAACTGCGCGCGCCGTTGGCGCTGGCGATCGCGCGATATTGCTCCACCGGATGGGCGGAGAAATAGAACCCGAAATTCTCCCGCTCGTTCGCCATCCGCTCGGAGCGGCTCCACGGCTCGGCCTCCTTCAGCCGCAGCGTGTCGCCCGCGCGTTCTTCCCCGCCGAACAGCCCCGCCTGTCCGCTCTCCCGCTCGCGGTTGGCGGCCTCGGCCACGGCCAGCAGCATGTCGATATTGGCGTAAAGCTTCGCCCGGTCGGGTTCGAGGCTGTCGAGCGCGCCGGCGCAGATCAGACCTTCGAGCTGGCGGCTGTTCATCGAGCCTTTCGGCAATCGCTCGAACAGGTCCTGCAGGCTTTCGAACCAGCCGTTCGCCTCACGCTCGGCGACGAGTGCCTCCATCGCCCGCTCGCCGACGTTGCGAATGCCCGCCAGCGCATAGCGCACGGCATAGCCTTCGTCGGTGCGCTCGACCGTGAATTCGGCTTCCGAGCGGTTGACGTCGGGCGCGCGCACTTCGACCCCGCCGCGCCGCGCGTCGTCCACGAACAGCGCCAGCTTTTCCGACTGGTGCATGTCGAAACACATCGATGCGGCGTAGAACTCTTCCGGGTAATGCGCCTTGAGCCAGGCCGTCTGATAGGCGAGCAGCGCGTAAGCGGCGGCGTGCGACTTGTTGAAGCCGTAGCCGGCGAACTTGTCGATCAAGTCGAACAGCTCGTTGGCCTGTTTCGGTTCGATTCCCGAAACCGTCTTGCATCCTTCGACGAAGCGTTCGCGCTGGGCGTCCATCTCGGCCTGGACTTTCTTGCCCATCGCGCGCCGCAGCAAGTCGGCATCGCCGAGCGAATAGCCGGCGAGGATCTGCGCCGCCTGCATGACCTGTTCCTGATAGACGAAGATGCCGTAAGTCTCGGCCAGGATCTGCTCCAGCTTGGGGTGCGGATACTCGATCGGCACTTCGCCCGCCTTGCGCTTGCCGAACAGCGGGATGTTGTCCATCGGGCCGGGGCGGTAGAGCGAAACGAGCGCGATGATGTCTTCGAACTTGGTCGGCTTCACCGCGGTCAGCGTGCGCCGCATCCCCTCCGATTCGAGCTGGAACACGCCGACCGTGTCGCCGCGCTTGAGCAGGTCGTAGACCGCCGGGTCGTCCCACGCCAGTTGCCCCAGATCGACCGCGATCCCGCGCTTACCGAGCAGTTGCACGGCTTTCTGCAGGACCGACAGGGTCTTGAGGCCGAGGAAGTCGAACTTGACCAGTCCCGAGCTTTCGACATGCTTCATGTCGAACTGCGTCACCGGCATGTCCGACCGCGGATCGCGGTAGAGCGGCACAAGCTGAGCCAGCGGCCGGTCGCCGATCACCACGCCGGCCGCGTGGGTCGAGCTGTTGCGCGGGAACCCTTCCAGCTGCATCGCCAGATCGACGAGCCGCTTCACCTCGTTGTCGTTGTCGTATTCGCGCTTGAAATCGGCCGCGCCGTTCAGCGCGCGCGGCAGGGTCCAGGGGTCGGTCGGATGGTTGGGCACCATCTTGCACAGCCGGTCGACGTGGCCATAGCTCATCTGCAGAATCCGACCGCAGTCGCGCAGGACCGCGCGCGCCTTGAGCTTTCCGAAGGTGATGATCTGCGCGACGTGATCGTGGCCGTACTTGCGCTGGACATAGCGGATCACTTCGCCGCGGCGCGTTTCGCAGAAGTCGATGTCGAAGTCGGGCATCGAAACGCGCTCGGGGTTGAGGAAGCGTTCGAACAGCAGCCCCAGCCGGATCGGATCGAGATCGGTGATCGTCAGCGCCCAGGCGACCAGCGAGCCGGCGCCCGAACCGCGGCCCGGGCCGACGGGGATGTCCTGTTCCTTGGCCCACTTGATGAAGTCGGCAACGATCAGGAAATAGCCGGGGAACCCCATGCCGACGATAATGTCGACCTCGAAATCGAGCCGCTCGAAATAGACCTTGCGCTCTTCCTCGCTCAGATCCTCGTAAGCCGACAGGCGCGCTTCCAGCCCCTTGCGCGCATCCTCGGCCAGCATCCGCGCCTCGCCTTCCAGATCGCCCGCCAGGCTGGGCAGGATCGGGGGGCGGCTGGGCGGCGCAAAGGCGCAGCGTTGGGCCACGACCAGCGTGTTCGCCGTCGCCTCGGGCAAGTCGTCGAACATCTCGGCCATCGTGTCGGCCGGCTTGACCCATGCCTCGCGGTTGGAGCGGACGCGGTCCTCCGCCTCGATATGCGTCGAGCCGGCAATGCACAGCATGGCATCGTGCGCATGATACATGTGCGGTTCGGCGAAATTGGCGGGGTTGGTCGCGATCAGCGGCAGGTCTCGGCGATAGGCGAGATCGACCAGCACCTCTTCCGCCGCGCTCTCCACCGGGTCGTCGCGCCGCGCCAGCTCGATATAGAGCCGGCCGGGGAAAAGCGCCGCCAGCCGTTCCAGCAGCGCATCGGCATGATCGTTCTGCCCTTCGGCCAGGAGCCGGGTCAGAGCCCCCTCGCTGGCGCCGGTCAGCGCGATCAGGCCGTCGGTCCGCCCTTCAAAATCGGCCATCGCGACATGCGGCTCCAGCTCCAGCGAACGGTCGAGATGCGCGCGGCTGACCAGATGGCACAGGTTGTCCCACCCCGCCTCATCCTGGGCATAGAGCGGCAGGTAGTCGATCTGCTTGCCTTCGGCATCGCGGGCGACCCCCAGAAGGGTGCCTATGATCGGCTGAATCCCTTCGTCGAAGCAGGCCCTGGCGAACATGACCGCGCCGTAAAGCCCGTTGCGGTCGCAGATCGCGATGGCCGGAAAGCCCCGCTCTTTCGCCAGCTTCGCAATCGCCTTCGGATCGATCGCGCCTTCGAGCATCGAATAGGACGAGAGCACGCGAAGGGGAACGAAGGGCGCAAAGGACATCGGGCGAATATGCGGGTGCGGCCCGGATTCGCCAAGGGGGCGGACCGCGCGTTTCCCCGGACCGCTCGCGCTGGAGTCGTTTTCAGCAAAGCTGAAGCGGCACCGGCCCGAGGAATGCGACGCTACAGCAGCGCCTCGATATCGGCGGCCAGGTTTTCCGGCTTGTCGGTCGGGCCATAGCGGCGCACGACATGGCCCTGGCGGTCGATCAGGAACTTGGTGAAGTTCCACTTCACCGCCTTCGATCCCATCAGGCCGGGCGCTTCCCGCTTCATCCAGTCGAACAGCGGCGAGGCGCCATCGCCGTTCACCTCGACTTTGGCCATGAGCGGGAAGCTGACGCCGAAATTGACCTGGCAGAACTGCGCAATTTCGTCGGCATCGCCCGGCTCCTGCCCGCCGAACTGGTTGCAGGGGAAGCCCAGCACCTCGAACCCGCGATCGCGGTAAGTGCGATAGAGCGTCTCCAGCCCTTCGTATTGCGGGGTGAAGCCGCACTTGCTGGCGGTGTTGACGACCAGCAGGACTTTGCCGAGCTTGTCCTTCAGATCGATCGTCTCGCCATTGTTGGCGGCGACGGTGAAATCGGCAATCGTGGTCTTGGGCGTGGTCATAGGGCGCTCCCGCTCCGAAAGCCCGTGCCTAGCACGATTTCGACAGGCGCGGCGGATTCTTCAGCCGGGAAAGTCGTCGCGCGCCGCGAGCGCCTCTATCTCCGCCCGTTCGAGCCGATGGTCGCCCGCCTTCTGGATCACGAACCCGCCGCGCTGCTCGGGCGGATAGGCCATGACCTGGGCGACCATTTCGGCCAAAGTCCCGCTCCGCAACCCTTTCGCACCGTCGAGCAGGCCCTGACCGTCGTCCGCCTCGTGGATGGAAGCGCGATCGTCCCACTGCACGCCCTTCTCGTGGGTTTTCGCGGCCTTGTAGGTGCTGGGATGGTCGGTCATGCAAATTCCTCCTTCGCAAAGGCCAACGCCCGAAACGCCGTGCGGGTCCGCTATTCCAGCCGCCCTTCGTGCAGCCGCAGCACGCGGTCCATCTTCGCGGCCAGCCGTTCGTTGTGCGTCGCGACCAGCGCCGCGCTCCCTTCTCCGCGCACGAGGGCGAGGAACTGTTCGAGCACGCCATCGGCCGTATGCTCGTCGAGGTTGCCGGTCGGCTCGTCGGCAAGCACCAGCGTCGGCCGGTTGGCCAGCGCGCGCGCCACGGCGACCCGTTGCTGCTCGCCGCCCGAAAGCTGGCTGGGCCGATGATCGAGCCGCTGCGCCAGGCCGAGCGCGGACAGCAGTTCGCGCGCACGATCGGTCGCCTCCTCGCGCCCGCGGCCGGCGACGAGCTGCGGCAGGATCACGTTCTCCTCCGCATTGAAATCGGGCAGCAGGTGGTGGAACTGGTACACGAAGCCCAGATGTTCGCGCCTGACGCGGGTGCGACCGTCGGAAGGCAGCGAACTGGCCTGCGTTCCGGCAATCTCTATCGATCCGCCGAAACCGCCTTCGAGCAGGCCCACTGCCTGGAGCATCGTCGACTTGCCCGATCCCGAAGGGCCGAGCAGCGCGACGATCTCCCCCGGTGCGATTTCGAGGTCGATCCCGCGCAGCACGTCGATACGCACGCCGCCCTGTTCGAAGCTGCGTGTCAGATTGGCGAGGCGGACGACGGGCTCACTCATAACGCAGCACCTGGACGGGATCGGTGCTGGAGGCCTTGAACGCCGGGTAGAGCGTGGCCAGGAAGCTCAGCACCAGCGCCAGCGCGACGATCCCGGCGATCTCCAGCGGATCGACCCGCGCGGGCAATGTGGACAGGAACCGGATCGACGGGTCCCACAGGTTCTGGCCGGTGACGACTTCGATCACTTTCACGATCTGCTGGCGGAATGCGAGGACGAGGAAGCCGAGCACCAGCCCCGCGACCGTGCCCAGCGCGCCGACCGTGAACCCGGTGGTGACGAAAATCTTCAGCAGGCTGCGCCGCGTGGCGCCCATCGTGCGCATGATCGCGATGTCGCGGGTCTTGGCGCGGACCAGCATGACCAGGCTGGAAAGGATGTTGAAGGCCGCCACCAGCACCATGAAGCTCAGCGCGAAGAACATCGCCACCCGTTCGACCTGCAGCGCTTCGAACAGCGTCGAATTGATCGTCTTCCAGGTGTTGATCACCGCCCGCCCCTCCAGCTGGCGGCGGACGGGTTCCAGAATCTCCTCCACTTTGTCCGCGTCGGTGGTCTTGATTTCGATCATGCCGACCGAATCGCCCATCAGCAGCAATTGCTGCGCATCCTGCATCGGCATGATCACGAACTGATCGTCGTAATCGTAGATCCCGACTTCGAAGATCGCGGCCACGCGATAGCCGACCTGGCGCGGCATTGTCCCGAACGGCGTCGCCCGGCCTTCGGGATTGTAGAGCGTGATCGTATCGCCCGCGCGCAGCCCCATATTGGCCGCCAGACGCGATCCCAGCGCGACATTTTTCGCGCCGCCCTGCAATTCGCCCAGATTGCCGGCAACCAGGTTGGGCGCGAGGTCGCGAATATCCTCCTGCGTGTTGCCGCGCACCAGCACGCCGGCGATTCGGCCGTTGTAGCTGGCCATCAGCGGCTTTTCGATCAGCGGAGAGGCGCTGACCACGCCGGGCGTTTCGCGCACGTCCTGCAGCACGCTTTCCCAGTTATCGAGCCGCTCGCCATAGGCCTGCACGATCGCATGGCCGTTCAGCCCCACGATCTTGTCGAGCAGTTCGGCGCGGAAACCGTTCATCACGCTCATCACGATCACCAGCATGGCGACCGAGAGCATGACGACCCCGATGCTGATCCCGGCGACCAGCGCAATGAACGCCTCGCTCTTGCCGGGCAGCAGGTAACGCCGGGCGATCGTTCGTTCGAAAAGAGAAAGTACCAAGGGCGAAGGGTTCTTCCGTTGCTGGGATGCCCGGCTTTAGGGTTGCTTTCCTGACCGTGCAATGAAATCCCTGATGCACGCGGCGGGCGCCACGCTACCCTTGTAATCGCGCGGTAACATCGCCATTGAGCGCCGCGAGACGCGCGCAACCGGATCGCATCGCAAATGAACCTCACCCACCCGTTCCGCGACGAGGACGGCGACAAGCTCCGCGAGGAGTGCGGCGTCTTCGGCGCGATCAATGCAGCCGACGCCGCGGCGGCGACCGCGCTGGGCCTGCACGCGCTGCAGCATCGCGGGCAGGAAGCCGCGGGCATAACCAGCTTCGACGGCACCGAGTTCTATCAGCGCCGCGGAATCGGCCAGGTGGCCGAAAACTTCTCGTCGAGCGAGGCGATCGCGGAGCTGCCCGGCTTCATGGCGGCCGGCCATGTGCGCTATTCCACCACCGGGGGATCGGGCCTGCGCAACATTCAGCCGCTCTATGCCGATCTCGCCAGCGGCGGTTTTTCGGTCGCGCACAACGGCAATATCTCGAACGCCGGCGCGCTGCGGCAGGAACTGGTCGGCAAAGGCGCGATCTTCCAGTCGACTTCGGATACAGAGGTCATCATCCACCTCGTCGCGACCAGCCGCTATCCGACGATGAGCGACCGGCTGATCGACGCCCTGCGGCTGATCGAGGGCGCTTACGCGCTGATCGTAATGACGCCCGAGGGGATGATCGCCTGCCGCGACCCGCTGGGCATTCGCCCGCTGGTGATGGGCAAGATGGGCGATGCCACCGTGTTCGCCAGCGAAACGGTCGCCTTCGACGTCGTCGGGGCCGAATTCGTCCGGCAGGTCGAACCGGGCGAACTGATCAAGGTCGATTTCGACGGCAATGTCGATTCGCTGCATCCGTTCGGCACGCACAACCCGCGTCCGTGCATTTTCGAGCATGTCTATTTCAGCCGGCCCGATTCGATTTTCGACGGCCGCAGCGTCTATGCCGCGCGCAAGGCGATCGGCGAGCAGCTCGCGATCGAAAGTCCGGTGGATGCCGACCTCGTGGTTCCGGTGCCCGACAGCGGCGTTCCCGCGGCGATCGGCTATGCCCAGCAATCGGGCGTGCCGTTCGAACTGGGCATCATCCGCTCGCACTATGTCGGGCGCACTTTCATCCAGCCGAGCGACGGCGCCCGCCATTCCAGCGTCAAGCGCAAGCACAACGCCAATCGCGCGCTGGTGGAAGGCAAGCGCATCGTGCTGATCGACGATTCGATCGTGCGCGGCACCACCAGCATGAAGATCGTCGAAATGATGCGCGAGGCCGGCGCGACCGAGGTCCACTTCCGTGTCGCCAGCCCGCCGACCGCGCATTCGTGCTTCTACGGCGTCGACACGCCCGAACGGTCCAAGCTGCTTGCCGCGCGGATGGAAATCGAACCGATGCGCGAATTCATCAAGGCGGACAGCCTCGCCTTCGTTTCGATCGACGGCCTCTATCGCGCGGTCGGCCACGAGCCGCGCGATCCGAACTGCCCGTCGTTCTGCGATGCCTGCTTCACCGGCGACTATCCCACCCCGCTGACCGATCTCGCCAACCGCGAAGATCGCGACGCCCAGCTCTCTTTCGACAAGGTCGCATGATGGCCAACAGCAAATCTCTCGAAGGGCGCGTCGCGCTCGTCACCGGCGCGAGCCGCGGGATCGGCGCGGCCACCGCGATCGCGCTTGCCGGCAGGGGCGCGCACGTGATCCTGACCGGCCGCGAGGTGCGGGCGCTGGAAAGCGTGGAGGACACGATCCACGACGCCGGCGGAAGCGCCACGATCGCGCCGCTCGACTTGTCGGAGCAGGATGGCATCGCCCGCCTTGCGGCCGCCGTCGCCGGCAGGTGGGACAAGCTCGACATTCTGGTCATTTCCGCGGCCTATCTGCCCACTCTTACCCCGGTGACGCAGATCGATCCCAAGCAGTTCGCCCAGGCCGTTACGACCAACCTCCTGGCGACCCAGGCGTTGATCGCGGCTTTCGATCCCCTGCTCAAGCGCAGCGGCCAGGCGCGGGTAATCGGCCTGACCAGCAGCGTCGGCAGCGAACCGCGGGCGTTCTGGGCGGCCTATGGCTCGACCAAGGCGGCCTTCGAATCGCTGCTCGACAGCTATGCCGAGGAAGTCCGCAAGCTGGGCGACATCCGGGTCGCCATCGTCGATCCGGGCGCGACCCGCACCGCAATGCGGGCCAAGGCCTATCCGGGGGAAGATCCCGCGACGGTGAAGGAACCCGCCGTGGTGGGCGAACGGATCGCGGCGCTGGCAGGCGAAGATTTCCCCACCCGGCATCGCGAACGCGTGGAGAATCCGGCTTAACCGCGTTCGTCAGCCCCGCCGGAAACGGCAGCAAACAGCATTCCCGGCGGCCGCGCACGCCCTATGCGGCGGCAAGCGAAAGGGAAACGGTCGTTCCGCTCGCTCCGGTGCCTACGAGCGCCTGATCCACCTCCACTCCGGCCCGCTCTCCTGCCGAGGCCGAGCGCATGGAGCGCCTTGGCGACTTCGTTTGCCCGCTCCCAGCCTCCTCCCCCGCCCTGCGTGAGCGCCTTGGCGTCTCAAACTACAACCAAAACGGGCATGAGATAGGGGAGCGATCGATTATTCGCCGGAGCGATCTTGACTCGAGGCCAGCGTCCACAGCGACACCTTGCGCCATGCGCCAGGCTGGGACTCGAGAGCAATCGCTGCGGCAGATCCGCACCGGCCGCCTTGCCGGGATCGGCTGCCGCAGACAGAATGCCGGGCGTCAGGCCCGTGTCTTCATGGCCCGGCCGATCCCCGGATCGGCCAGACTGCGCCGCCATCGCCGGATCGCGCGTTTGCAGAGATGCCCGGCGGAGTAGAACAGGAGGGCGTAGATCAGCTTCACCAGGAAATTGAGCGCCACGCTCTCGGCAGTGAAGCTGAGGTTTCTTTCGATCGCGGTGAACACAGGACTGTTCGTGGTCACAAGGCAGAGCCCGGTTATGCCCGCGGCGACGACCGGTGCGATCAGCAGGCCGGATCGCCACCGATCGGAAAACCAGCCGATAACGAACATCGCAAGCCAAGCTACAATCAGCATCTCTCCATCCCTCCGTTCGGCCGGCCCGTTTTTCGGGTCCCTGGCTACCGCAACGCGACCGGTGTTCGGCCTTCTCGTTGCGAAACTCGCGCCACTCTGGAGAATAATATGTCGCTAGACAAGATCGGGGCAAGCCGATTGTGTCCTCGCGGGAACGGGCATCGTTCTATCCGTCCTCGCTGGAACGCCTTTCCGGCATAGGCCCGGTCGAGAGGACAGCGCGGGCTTCCACCGTGCAGCCCAGGAAACACCGAGATTTTCTTGGAGATCGCGAGAAACAGCCGGGTGGCGGAGCGGGTGGGATTCGAACCCACGATACGGGGTTGCCGTATACACACTTTCCAGGCGTGCGCCTTCGACCACTCGGCCACCGCTCCGCATGCCTGCTGGGCAGAGGCGCGCACCTAGCGGGGGATCGAGGGTAGCGCAAGACGTGGCGCCCCCGGCACGCGGCGGGAAGAAGCGGGCGGGCGCGAAGGGGCGTGCACAGGCGCGCCAAAACGTGCTAGCAAGGATGTCGACGGCGGCGCTGCGCGGATCGGCATTCCCGGCGAACGCCGCCGCAGAGCCCCTTTCCGCCCCCCAAAACGCGTGGAAAGGGGCTTTTGCTTGAAGCCCGCCGCTGGCAAGCTCTCGTCATGAAGACCGCCGCCACCGCGCTGGGCGCCGCTGCGCTCGCACTCGCCCTTCCCGCCGCCGCGCAGAACGGGGCCGAGGCGCCGCCCGGTCCGGGCGAGATCGTCGCCGCCGCTCCCGCGTCCGAATGGATCGCCATCGCGCCCGAGGACCTGCTGGTGATGACGCTCGCGCCCGGGGCGGACGGGGCGGAGCGCAAGGTCGCGATTCAGCTTATGCCGCCGCCGTTCTCGCAAGGCTGGGTGGAGAATATCCGCACCCTCGCCCGCGCCGGGTGGTACGACGGAATCGCCGTCACCCGGGTGCAGGACAACTACGTCGTCCAGTGGGGCGATCCCCATGCGGAGGACGAAGCCAAGGCGAAGCCGCTGCCGGACGGGCTGCGGGTGATCGATGAAGCGAACTACGCTGTGAGCGATAGCCAGCCCGCTTTCGCGCACTTGCGCGACGCGCTGGTTGAGCGAGCTCGCCAGCGGGCGCAAATCGCACGCGACAACATCGAACGGCAAGCGGCCGCTAATCAAGCGACCCGCGACGGGTCGCCCACCATGTTCATTCCAAGGAGGGTCCCCGGAATGGTGCTGATCCAGAAGGGCCCCTATGCTGACGCGACAAGTTTCATCAATGGCTGGCCCACCGGCCTGGCTCGCGACGCAATCTGGCCCATCCACTGCTACGGCATGGTCGGTGTCGGGCGCGGGTATTCGCCCGATACCGGCTCGGGCGCCGAGCTTTACACCGTGATCGGCCATGCACCGCGCCATCTCGACCGCAATATCGCGCTGGTCGGGCGGGTGGTCGAGGGGATCGAGCATCTTTCCAGCCTGCCGCGCGGCACCGGGCCGCTGGGCTTCTACGAGGACCCGGCGCAGCATGTCCCGATCCGGTCGATCCGCGTCGCGAGCGACTTGCCCGAAAGCGAACGGCCGCGGTTCGAATATCTCTCGACCGAGGGGAAGAGTTTCGCCCGCTATGCCGAGGCGCGGGCCAACCGGCGCGATCCGTTCTTCATCGTCCCCGCCGGCGGCGCGGACATCTGCAATATTCCGGTGCCGGTGCGGCGAGTGCCGGAAGACGGCTGAACCGCCGACCGCCAGCGCCGGCCCGCACCGCACCCGGCCACCCATAGAATACCCTGCCGTTGGGTAGCCGGGTTGGGGAAGCGGGCCGGTGCCGCTTCAGCCTTGCCGAAAACGCCTCTCGCTAGATCCGCTCCGCCTGGGCCACGGCGTCGCTGGCGCGCAGGGCGCTGAGGATGCGGGTGAGGTGGGCGAGGTCCTGCACCTCCAGATCCAGCTCGTACGTCTGGAACGGGCTGTCGCGCTGGACCTGGTCGAGCGCGACCACGTTGGCGAGGTTCTGCGCGAAGATCGCCGCCATGTCGGCCAGCGTGCCGGGCCTGTCGTAGAGCGTGACTCTGAGCCGCCCGACGGCGCCGACCGAACGCCGGCCCCACGACAGGTCGAGCCAGTCGGCATCGATCCCGCTCGCCAGTTCGAAGCAGTCGATCGCGTGGACTTCGACCCCCTCGCCCGGCTTGCGCAGGCCAACGATGCGGTCGCCGGGAATCGGGTGGCAGCAGGTGGCGAGGTGGAAACCGACCCCCGGGGTCAGGCCGCGAATCGAAATGACCCGCTCGCGCGTGGGCCAGGTGCCGTCCTCCGCCATTTCGGCGGTGCAGCCGGGCACCAGCGCTTCCATCACTTCGCGATCGTCGAGCTTGGCCGAACCGATCGCGTACATCAGGTCCTCCTCGTCCTCCAGCTCCAGCCGGGCGACCGCGTCGCGGATCGCCTTCTTGCCGATCTTGGCCGGGACGCGCGCGACGATCTCGTCGAACAGCTTGCTGCCGATTTCCGCCACTTCGGCGCGTTCCTTCAGCCGCACCGCGCGGCGCACCGCCGCCCGCGCCTTGCCGGTGACGACGAAGCCGAGCCAGGACAGCTGCGGTTCGGCATTCTTGCCCTTGATGATTTCCACCACGTCGCCGTTTTCCAGCCGGGTGCGCAGCGGCATGTGGCGGCCGTTGATCTTCGCCCCAACCGTCTGCGCGCCGAGATCGGTATGGACGGCGAAGGCGAAATCGACCGCGGTGGCGCCGATCGGCAACTGGAACAGCGCGCCCTTGGGCGTGAAGGCGAAAATGCGATCCTGGTAAATCGCCATGCGCGTGTGTTCGAGCAGCTCCTCCGCATCGTGGCTGGCATCGACGATCTCGATCAGGTCGCGCAGCCAGCCGACCTGCCCGTCGGGCCGGTCGCCCTGCTTGTAGGCCCAGTGCGCGGCGAGGCCGAACTCGTTGGTGCGGTGCATCGCGCGGGTGCGGATCTGCACCTCGACCCGCATCGAGTTCTCGTAGATCAGCGAAGTGTGGATCGAGCGATAGCCGTTCGTCTTCGGCGTCGAGATGTAATCCTTGAACTTGCCGGGAATGAATTGCCAGGTCGTGTGCAGCACGCCCAGCGCGGCATAGCAATCGGCTTCGCTCTCGCAGATCACGCGGAAAGCCATGATGTCGCTGACCTGGTCGAACGGCAGATGGCGTTCGGCCATCTTGCGCCAGATCGAATAGGGGTGCTTCTCGCGCCCCGAAACCTCCACCTGCAGGCCCGCTTCGGCCAGTGCCTGCTTGATCGTCAGCGCGATCGCATCGACCTGGCCCCCGCCCTGCCGGCGGATCTGTTCCAGCCGGCCGGTGATCGTGCGGTAGGCTTCGGGCTCGAGCTGTTCGAAAGCGAGCAGCTGCATCTCGCGCATATATTCGTACATCCCGACCCGCTCGGCGAGCGGGGCGTAGATATCCATCGTCTCGCGCGCGATGCGGCGGCGCTTCTCCGGGCTCTTGATGAAATGCAGCGTGCGCATGTTGTGCAGGCGGTCGCCCAGCTTGACCAGCAGCACGCGAATGTCCTCGCTCATCGCCAGCAGGAACTTGCGCAGGTTTTCGGCCGCGCGCTCGTTTTCGGGCATGGCCTCGATCTTCGACAGCTTGGTCACGCCGTCGACCAGCCGCGCGACCTCCTCGCCGAAATTCTCCTCGACATCCTCGATCGTCGCCAGCGTATCCTCGACCGTGTCGTGCAGCAGCGCGGTGACGATGGTTTCCTGGTCGAGCTGGAGATCGGTCATCAGCCCGGCGACCTCGACCGGGTGGCTGAAATAGGGATCGCCGCTGGCGCGCTTCTGCGTGCCGTGTTTCTGCACGGTGTAGACATAGGCGCGGTTGAGCAGCGCCTCGTCGGCGTCGGGGTCGTATTCCTTGACCCGCTCAACAAGTTCGTACTGGCGCAGCATCGCGGCAACGATGTGAGGATTAGAGGGGGCACCGCAAGTTTTTTCGTGCAGGCGCAGCGGATTGCGATTGCGCGCAAGAGGCGTTATAACACGGGTATGAACGCGACGCTCAAGATCACCCGAATCGGCAATTCCGCCGGAATCATCCTGCCGAAGGAGGTGCTGGCACATCTCGAAGCGGAGATTGGCGCCGATGTTGCAGTCGTCACTACACCTCGAGGCATTGAACTCACCCGTCCAGACGACGATTTTGAAACGCAGATGGCAGCTGCGCGCGAAGTGATGATGCGGCGCAAGCGTGCGCTCCGCGAACTCGCAAAATAGGATAGATGCCGGATCAACCGACATGGGTTGCGACAGCAGTCGCCCAAGCAGCACATGCTGAGCAACTTGCGGAGCACGGCGGTGGCGAAGGTATCCGTGACCTTCAGCTGCTTGAAAGCGCGATGGCTCGACCGAGAAATCTCGCTGCCTACGGGCACCCGGATATTGCGGCTCTCGCAGCGGCCTATGCCTATGGTATTGCGCGCAACCATCCGTTCGTCGATGGAAACAAGAGAACGGCAGCGGTCGTAAGTGAAACCTTTCTCACTCTGAACGGGTATGCGCTCAACGCGACCGATGCGGAACTCGTAGTCGCGTTTGTCGCCCTTGCGGCGGGCGAGCTTGGCGAGGACGAGCTGGCCGACTGGTTCCGGGAACGGATCGCCCGCTGAACGGCACGGGGGCCGGTTGCGCCGCGCGCAACGGCTGTTTCCCCGAATGGCGATATACGCGCCGCGCGATCTTCGCTATAACTCTCAGCCGCGATGTTGCAGGACCTCGACGCCATCCTCCTCGCGAGGATCCAGTTCGCCTTCACGGTGAGTTTCCACTTCATTTTCCCGGCCTTCTCGATCGGGCTCGCGAGCTATCTCGCGGTGCTGGAGGGGCTGTGGCTGAAGACCGGGCAGCAGCGCTATCACGACCTGTTCAAATACTGGGTGAAGATCTTCGCGGTCGCTTTTGCGATGGGCGTCGTGTCGGGCATCGTCATGTCCTACCAGTTCGGTACCAACTGGGCGGTCTTTTCCGACAAGGCCGGCCCGGTGATCGGGCCGCTGATGGCCTACGAAGTGCTGACCGCCTTTTTCCTGGAGGCCGGCTTCCTCGGCGTCATGCTGTTCGGGATGGAGAAAGTGGGGCGCAAGCTGCACTTCGCCGCGACCTGCATGGTCGCGCTGGGCACGTTCATTTCCGCGTTCTGGATCCTCAGCGTCAATTCGTGGATGCACACCCCCACCGGTTTCGTGATGGGCGACAACGGGCAGTTCCTGCCGGGCGAAAGCTGGTGGGACATCGTGTTCAACCCCAGCTTCCCCTATCGCCTGGTGCATACGGTGATCGCCGCCTACCTCACCACCGCCTTCGCCGTGGGCGGCGTGGGCGCCTGGCACCTGCTGAAGGATCGCACCAACCCCCATGCCCGGACGATGTTCTCGATGGCCATGTGGATGGCCGCGCTGGTCGCGCCGGTGCAGATCTTCGCCGGCGACATGCACGGGCTCAACACGCTGGAGCACCAGCCGGCCAAGGTCATGGCGATGGAAGGGCATTACCAGAGCCACCCCGAGGGCGCGCCGCTGATCCTGTTCGGCATCCCCGACAGCGAGGCGGAGACGGTCCGCTACGCGGTGGAGATTCCCAAGGCCTCCTCGCTGATCCTCAAGCACGACCCCGACGCGCCGCTCGCCGGGCTCGACACGATTCCCGAAGAGGACCGGCCGCCGGTGGGGATCGTGTTCTGGTCGTTCCGCGTCATGGTCGGGATCGGCTTCGCCATGCTGGGGATCGGGCTGTGGAGCCTGATCGCGCGCTGGCGGGGCAGGCTCTACGACTGGCGCTGGCTCCACCGCGGAGCGCTGGTCATGGCGCCTTCGGGCTTCGTCGCGGTGCTCGCGGGATGGATCACGACCGAGGTCGGGCGCCAGCCCTGGACCGTCTACGGCCTGCTGCGCACGGCGGATAGCGCCAGCCCGCTCGACGCGCCGGCGGTGGCGACATCGCTGATCGCTTTCGTCGTCGTCTATTTCGCGGTCTTCGGCGCGGGCACCTGGTATATCCTGAAGCTGATGGCGAAATCGCCGCAACCGGGCGAGCGCGGGGTCAAGATCGGCGAGCGCGGGCCGATCCGCACCTCGGGCATCACCCCGGGGCCGACGCAGAACCCGGGCGATCCCGACACCCTGCCGCGCAACCGGAAGGAGGCCGAGTGATGGACCTGCCGCTGATCTGGGCCTTCATCATCGCCTTCGCCGTCTTCGCCTATGTCGTGATGGACGGGTTCGACCTCGGCATCGGGGTCCTCTTCCCCGGCTTCGCAGTGGGGGAAGAGCGCGACAGCGCGATGAATTCGATCGCCCCGGTGTGGGACGGGAACGAGACCTGGCTGGTCCTGGGCGGCGGCGGGCTGTTCGCGGCCTTTCCGCTGGCCTATGCCGTCGTCCTGCCGGCGACTTATCCGCTGATCGTCGCCATGCTGCTGGGCCTCGTGTTCCGGGGCGTGGCGTTCGAATTCCGCTGGCGCGATCCGGCGCACCGCGCGTTCTGGGACCTCGCCTTCACCGGCGGCTCGCTGGTCGCCGCGATGACGCAGGGGATGATCCTGGGCGCGCTGCTGCAGGGGATCGAGATCGACGGGCGCAATTACGACGGGAGCTGGTGGAGCTGGCTGACCCCCTATACCCTGCTGACCGGGCTGGGGACGGTGGCGGGCTATGCCCTGCTCGGCAGCACCTGGCTGATCTGGAAGCTGGAGGGACCGGCGCAGGACCATGCCCGGCGCATGGCCTTCCGCGCCGCGATCGCGACGCTGGCGCTGCTGGCGGCGGTCAGCCTCTATACCGTGTTCCTCGACGCGCAATATTTCGACCGCTGGTTCTCGATGCCGAGCGTGCTGTTTGCAGCCAATGTCCCGCTGCTGACCGCGATCATCGCCTTCCTGCTGTTCCGCGGCCTTGCGAAAGGCTGGGAAGCGGCGCCGTTCTGGCTCAGCCTGGCATTGTTCTTCCTCGGCATGGCGGGCCTCGGCCTGTCGATGTTCCCCTATATCGTGCCCGACGAGATCACGATCTGGGACGCGGCCGCGCCGGCCAGCAGCCAGGCGTTCATGCTGGTGGGCGTGGCGATCACGATGCCGCTGATCGTCGCCTATACCGCCTGGGCCTACTGGGTCTTCCGCGGCAAAGTCGGGCACGAAGGATACCATTGATGGACGAACCGGGCCGCCGCGCCGAGCAGCGGCCGCTGTGGCAGCGGCTCGCCTGGCTGGCCGCGATCTGGCTCGCCAGCGTCGCCGTGCTGGGCGCCGTGGCGTGGCTGCTGCGGCTGTGGATCGCCTGATCGGCGGCGCTGGGGGCCTTTCGTCGGCGGCGGCGGTTTGCCATTCGTGCCCCTTGCCATCCCGCTCTTTGTCGGCCGCGCTTGCCATCCCGGCTTCATCAGCCGCGCCCCTTTCATTCCTGCGCATTGCCATCCCCGCTCTTCGCCATCCCCCACCTCTTGCCATCCCCACCCTTCGCCATCCCCCCACCTCTTGTCATCCCCGCGAAAGCGGGGATCCATCGTCCGGCGGCAGAACCTGGATCCCCGCTTTCGCGGGGATGACACAGAGAGAGTTGTGCGGGAATGACAGAGGGAATCGCTTGGGGCTGGAAGAGCGAATCGCCCGGCGATGACAGAGCGAATCGCCCGGCGATGACAGGGGGGAGTTGCGCGAGAGCGACGGGGGGACTTACGCCGCGATCACAGAAAGAACCGCGCCGGGACGGCGAACGGCCGGACTGAGGCTTCCCCCGCCCCTGCGTCTGCGCCGGCATGAGCGCGTCCACGCCGCATCCTCCGGCGGCGAACCCGGATGCGTGACGCCTGGAACTCGGATCGCGCGGCCGGTGCGGCACGCCAGGCGGCGTGCGCGCGGGTCGGGCGGTTGGCGGTTTATTCGCGAACGACCGACGGACGCGCCACGGCGTGAGGTTCGCCGCACACATCCGCTTGCCCGCCGCCGCCGCGGTGGGGCCCGGTTCGATCCCTCGATTTCCGGGACTGGCGGGCGCGGACGGCCGGGACTCGCCAAAAGTCCGCCCATGCCCCGTGGCTGATCGGCCACGCCAACGTGCGGGTGAGCCGCTGCCGGGAGACCCGGGGCTGATCGCCGGGTTCGCAAGGGCAACGGGCAGACACCGCCAACATCCATATCCCGGCTTCCGGCGGAAGGGAGCGAGCTTCCGGCTCCATGGGAGATCAACGCCCGAGCCCGAATGCATCGCACGCCAGCCGCACCGGCCGCGCCGCCGTGAGCGGGAAGGGAAGCCCCTGTCCGCGCCGGCGGAATAGAGACCTGTCGCCGTCGACAAGGCGCAGGCCCCGATCCTCGTTGCCCGGCGTTGAGGCCCACCGGGCGGGGGTGTGCATAACCCAAATGGTTCGCAATGTCAAGATTGGTGTGCCGATTTGTTGCTGCTGGGGTGGGTGGGAGGCGGGATCCGCCGTCCCGTCGGCGATCGGGACCGGGTTGAGAAGGTGGGGCGGTTGGCCGCTGGGAGGCGGGGGTCAGGGTTCTATCGGCGGTTGGAGCGGGTGAGGCGGTTGGGACAAGGCCCCTCCGTCAGCCGCTTGCGCGGCTGCCACCTCCCCAACGCAAGTCGTTGGGGAGGACCGGTCCCGGCCTCGCCCATTCCTCCCCAACGCAAGTTGTTGGGCAGGACCGGCCCCGGCCTCGCCCGATCCTCCCCATCGTCTTGCGATGGGGAGGGGGACCGCGCGCGAAGCGCGTGGTGGAGGGGCCCCTGCCCCAACGGGTGCCGGCAGACACCCCCGCAAACACCTTTACCGCCATTACATACCATGATACTTATCATGCTACTTCAAACCGATCAGGAGCCTCGCATGCCGCTTTCCGCATTCGCCACGATCAGCCCGAAGCCCGCGCATTTCGCCGAGGCCCGAGCCGCCGTTCGCGCGATCGTCGCGCCGACGCGGGCCGAAAGCGGGTGCCTCGCCTTCGACCTTCACGAGGGGGAGGAGAGCGGCCGGCTTCATCTTTACGAAGTCTGGGCCGATCGCGCGGCGCTCGATGCGCACTACGCGCAGGACTACACCCGAGCCGTGTTCGAACGATACGAAGACTGGCTGACCGAACCGGTCGCGATCGTCTTCATGCAGCCGGTGGCGTGACGCCCGTGAACAAGCGCACATCGCCCGCCCCGCCAATCGACAGGGCACGGGCATGTTCTTCCTGAAGGACCTGCCTTCGGCGCGGATGATCGAAGGCTATGCCGCCGCCCACGGCGTGCCCGCGCAGACGGTGGCCGACGCGCTGACGATGATGCGCCGCGCCAGCCTGCTGATCCGTCGGCTGGAAAGCTATTTCGCGGAACACGGCCTGTCGCAGCTTCGCTTCCTGTTCCTGATCGTCATCGACCGCGAGCCGGACCGCGAGACGCTGACGGTGGGCGAGATCACCGACCGCCTCGACGTCGCAGGCCCGGTGATCGCGCGCACCCTGCGGGCGCTGGAACGCGACGGCCTCGTCGCCGCCGGCAAAGACGGCAAGGATGCACGAACCAAGCACGTCCGCCTGACGGCCGAGGGCCACGCCACGCTGGAACGCCTGCTGCCCGGCTATTTCGCGATCATCGCGGATGAAATGGACGGCGGGGCGTGACCGGTTCGCCGGTCCCGGCCCCGACCGGCAGGCGGATCACCCCTCCCAGCCGACCACTTTGTCCACGCTGTCGCGGGTCACGGCGTGGTAGCCGGCGCGGGTTTCGGTGTAGATGCGCTTTGCGATGTCCGCGCCCCATTCGCCCTCGTCCATCAGGGTGACGAACAGCGGGCGGACGAACTTCGCGCGGCCGACTTCGGCGAGGAAGCTTTCCGCCTGCGGCACAGCGGGCGCGTAGCGGTTGGCGAGCGCGAGATCGAGCCACAGGAACAGCTCCTCGTTGTTGCCGGTCGCGGCCAGGCCGAGCTGCCGGTCGAGCGCAGCGAGCTGCTCTGCCGAGCGGTCGCGCGGGACCTGGCGCAGGAAGCGCTGGCGCTCGGCCGACGTCCAGCCGCGCCAGGTTTCCGCCGCCGGGATCGTCCCCTGTGCGGCATAGGCGGCCGAGGCGGCATCGACCGCTGCGAAAGCCGCCGGGTCGGGCTTCGCCACATTCGCCGGCAGGCCGGGCTCGAAAATCCATTCGCGCAGCATCAGCCGCTCGGCCTCCGCCGCGTCGCGCGCGAGGTTGGCCCGCATGTCTTCGTAGATCATGTTCGAGGTCGCCGGCTGGAAGGCGTGGTTGTCGAACCACTGGCGCAGCCAGGCGTCGAACCGCTCGCGCCCCACCGCCCGCTCCAGCGTGCGAAGGAAAGCCGCGCCCTTGTTGTAGACGATCGCGCTGCCCGCGCTGTCGGTCCCTTCCGGGTGGTGCAGCGCGGTGCCGGGCGCGTCGTGGCCGACCTCCTCCAGCGTCTCGAGGATCGCCATGTAATCGAGCGCAACCTCCTGCCGGGCGCGCTTTTCGCCGTAGATCGCCTCGACGATCCGGTTTTCGAAATAGGAGGTGACGCCTTCGTTCAGCCAGCCGTCGCCCCAGACGGCATTGGTCACCAGGTTGCCCGACCACGAATGGGCCAGTTCGTGCGCGACCAGCCCGGTCAGGCTGCGGTCCCCGGCGATAAAGGTCGGCGTCAGGAAGGTCATCACCGGGTTTTCCATCCCGCCGTAGGGGAAGGCCGGCGGCAGGACGATCATGTCGTAGCGGCCCCAGCGATAGGGGCCGTAGAGCTTCTCCGCCGCTTCCACCATATCCTCGGTATCGGCGACTTCGCGGTGCGCGCGGTCGAGCACTTCGGGCTCGGCCCAGACGCCGGTGCGCGGGCCGATCGCGCGGAAATCGATGTCGCCCGCGGCGATCGCGATCAGGTAAGGCGGGACCGGCTTGTCCATCACGAAAGTGAACGCGCGCCGGCCGTTGCCGAGGTCTTCCGGCTCGCCCTGCGCGACGCCGGACATGACCACGTCGAGCGGTTCGGGCGCCGTGATCCGCGCACGCCAGGTCTGGCGGATGCCGGGGCTGTCCTGGGTCGGGATCCAGCTGCGGTTGAGGATCGCCTGCCCCTGGCTGAACAGGAACGGGTGCTCGCCCCCAGCGGTCTGCTCGGGCGACAGCCATTGCAGCGCATCGGCCTGCGGGTTCGCGGTGTAGTGGACCACGATCCGCCGCGCCTGCGCATCGCCGGCCCCGATCGTCACCGTGACCGGTTCCCCTTTCGCTTCGACCCGCTCGCCGATCTCGAACGGCAGGGGATTGCCGCGCCCATCGGTGATCCGGTCGATCCGCAGGCCGTTGCTGTCGAGCACGATCTGCGCCGCATCGTCGCGGGCAAGGATGTCGAGCGTGGCAGTGCCGGCCACGCGCTTGCGCGCGAAATCGAGCGCGAGGTCGAGATCGACGTGCGTCACCCGCGCGACTTGCGGCTGCGCGAAAGTGGCGCTGTCGACGGCATCGGGCGTGGTCAGGATCGGCGCCACGATCCGCTCCGCCTGCGCGGCGGGCGGCGGCGGCGTATCCACGGTCGTGCAGGCGGTCGTCGACAGGGTGGCAAGCAGCAGGGGCAGCGCAAGACGCATGGGGAAGAACTCCGGCCGGAAGGATGGGAATGCCGCGGGGTTAGTCCATTTTCATCGGCCACGGCAAGCCACCCGGCGCCGCGCGGGTCGAGGCGGCACCCGTCCCGGCGTTCAGCCGGTCCGCGCGCGCAAGGCCGTCAGGAAGGCGGCAGGCTCGTCCAGTCGGAGGCCGATCGTGGTCACGGGCCGCGTCGCGCCGAACATCGTCTCGCGCGCAACCGGCCGCGCGAGGCGCAGGACCGCGTTCGGGGTGGACAGGATCGACAGGTCGAGAACGCCTTTCCCCTCCGGCTTGCAGCCCGCCCAGCCGCCCTCGACCCGCGCGATCGCCGCGTAGGGCACGAACATTTCGACCACGAACCCCGACCGCACGAGAACCCCGGACGGAAGAAGCAGGACTGGCCGCAATCGCAGGCTCTTGAGAAGGGCCACGACGAACACCAGGCCCCAGGCCCCCAGCGCGAACAGGATCCAGGCGGCCAGCGTGTTCAGGTGGATCAGGACGAAATGGACGATCGCGATCTCCAGCACCTGGAGAACGGCCAGAGCCGCTATCACCGGGACGGCATAGGCGTGGCACGCGAAACTCTCCGCATCGTCGGGGCAATGGGGCGTGCGGTTCCAGGCGAACAGCGCAATGGCCAGCATTTCGACCTCGCGCCGCACGACGCGAAGCAGGCCTTGCGGAAGTATCGCCCCGGCGGCCGCGCCCATGCGCTGCGCGCCGGACCCTTGCGCCGCACGATAGGCGGCAAGCGCAGCCATCGCCTGCCAGCCGCAGAATGCGAGAACCGTCAGCGCCATCGCCGCGGAAAGGGTCGAAACATCCAGCAGCGCATTGCGCACCGGTTCGGCCGATACCAGCGGCACGATCAGGCAGGCCAGAGCCGCCGCCTTGACGATGAAACCTGCCCCCGGGCGATGGCGAGGCGCCCGAACGATCATCGCCAGGCCGATCGTGTCGCACACGAGCCACAGAAACAACGCAGCGTACAGCAAGGGATTTTCGACGGCCCATTCGCCGTGGCTGAAAATCCGTCCGCCCAGGATCACCGCAAAGGGCGCGAGGAGGACCGCGGTCCTCCCATGTGTCAGGAAGATGCTGCGGAAGCCGTCCGGCGCGATGGATGCGGTCATGGCCGGAGCGTAGGCCGACGGGGCGAATCTGGCAACACGATCCGCGCCGCGTCGGACGGATTCGTATGGGGCGAAGCAGCGTGGGGCGGCCGGTCAGTTCCACACCGCTTGCGGCGGCAGGCTCATCAGGATCGCGTCGATATTGCCGCCGGTCTTGAGGCCGAACAGCGTGCCGCGGTCGTAGACGAGGTTGAATTCGGCATAGCGGCCGCGCCATTCGAGCTGGGCCTTGCGGTCCGCCTCGGTAAACGGCTCGTCCATGCGCCGGCGGACGATCCGCGGGAACACGTCGAGGAAGGCGCTGCCGACATCGCGGGTGAAGGCGAAATGCCGTTCCCAGGCCGCGACCTCGCCGCTTTCCTCTCCGTCCTGCCCCGTGCACTCGAGATGATCGTAGAAAATCCCGCCGACCCCGCGATGCACGCCGCGGTGGGGGATGAAGAAATAGTCGTCGGCCCACTTGCTGAACCGTTCGTAATACGTCGGGTTGTGCGCGGCACAGGCGGCGCGCAGCGCGGCGTGAAACTCCTCGGTATCCTCGTCCCGCGGGATCGGCGGATTGAGATCGGCCCCGCCGCCGAACCAGGCCCTGGCCGTGGTCAGGAACCGGGTGTTCATGTGCACCGCCGGCACATGCGGATTGGCCATGTGGGCGACCAGGCTGATCCCGGTCGCGGTGAATTGCGGGTTCTCCTCCGCCCCGTGAATCGTGCGCGCGAACTCGGGCGCGAACGTGCCGTGGACGGTGGAGACGTTGACGCCGACCTTTTCGAACACTTTGCCTTTCATCACCCCGCGCACGCCGCCGCCGGGATTGTCGTTGCCCTCTTCCTCCCGCTGCCAGGGGAGATAATCGAACGCTGCGTCCGATCCCGCCTCGCGCTCGATCGCCTCGAACTCGGCGCAGATGCGATTCCGCAGGTCCTCGAACCAGTCTTTCGCGCGGGCGGTATAGGGCGTCCAGTCGGTCATCGCGCCAACCCTTGCCAAGCGCGGCGGCGTGGGGCAAGAGCGGACCATGGTTCCCCTTTCGTTCGCAGGCGAGGACTTTGCCCTCACGCGCGCCAATGCGCTCTACTGGCCGCGCGAGCGGGCGCTGCTGGTGGCCGACCTGCATCTCGAAAAGGCGAGCTTCTATGCCCGGCACGGGCAGATGCTGCCGCCTTACGACAGCCGCGAGACTCTGGAGCGGGTGGCGCTGGCGATCCGCGAAACCGATGCCCGCCGGGTCTATACCCTGGGCGACAACTTCCACGACAGCCAGGGCAGCACCCGGCTGGAGGATCATGCCGCGGGTATGCTTTCCGCCCTCACCCGCGCGACCGACTGGGTGTGGATCACCGGCAATCACGATCCCGCGATGGAAGCGCGCAGCGGCGGCTCCATCGCGCGCGAGCTTGAGGTTGCAGGCATCGTCCTGCGCCATCAGGCCCAGGCGGGCGAGACCCGGCCGGAGCTGTCGGGGCATTACCACCCACGCCTGCAGCTCACCGTGCGCGAGCGGCATATTCGCCGCCCCTGCGCGGTCGTGGCCGAAGGCGGCACAGGCGCCGGCGGGCGGATGATCCTGCCGGCTTTCGGCGCGCTGACCGGGGGCATGAACGCGGCAGATCCGGCAATCCGCGCGGCGATGCAGCCGGCGGAGCGGATCGACGCGGTCCTGCCCCTGCGCGGCAGGCTGGCCCGGTTCCCGCTCTGGCGGCAGGCGGCGTGACGGGGATGCACCGGCGCAACACCGCGCACGCGCCATCGCCAAGGCCCCTAGCGAATCCCGGCGTTTCGGCTTACATGGGGCGCTTCGACAACGGCAAACACCAGGAGACTGCCCCATAGCCCGTCCCCCCCGGCGCTCATTCCAACCGCCCGTGAAGAGCGGCCCGCGCTTTGACAACATGATCCAGTCCGACAAGGTTCGCGTGATCGATCACGAGGGTGAAAACCTTGGCGTGATGTATACTCGCGAAGCGATCGCACAGGCGGCCGATGTCGGCCTGAACCTCGTCGAGGTTTCGCCCAATGCCGACCCGCCGGTGTGCAAGTTCCTCGACGTGGGCAAGTACCGGTACGAGGCGCAGAAGAAGGCAAACGCCGCGCGCAAGACGCAAAAGACGCAGGATATCAAAGAGATAAAGATGCGTCCGAACATCGACGATCACGATTACGACGTGAAGATGCGCAACGTGAACAAGTTCATCGAAAACGGCGACAAGGTGAAAGTCACCCTGCGGTTCCGCGGGCGCGAGATGGCGCACCAGCAGCTCGGCATGAACCTGCTCCGCCGCGTGCAGGAAGACGTCGACGAAATCGCCAAGGTCGAGGCTTTTCCCCGCCTCGAAGGCCGCCAGATGCTGATGGTGCTGGCGCCGAAATAAGGCTTCGCCGCCGGACGCCCTGCCCCGGCGGGCCTATTCGACCCGGAAATCGAGAATCGTGAAGCGCGCGGGTGCGGTGGCGAACACGCCGTGTCCGCGCCCGCCGCGCGATCCGAAGACGAAGCCGACCCGCGCGGCATTGGCAAGCGCCGCTTCGAACGCCTCCGGCGCGCTGCGCCGGTTGGCGCCCTGCACCGCAACCCAGTTGGCGTCGAGCGGCACGGACACTTCGTGCGTGCCCGGCGTCAGCGGCCCCATCAGCGCTTCGGGCGCGTACCAGCGATAGGTGGCATAGCGCCCCCGCGCCTTCCAGTTGTCGCCGCGCCGCTGGAAATAGAGCGACAGCGTCGCCTCGCGGTCCGGGTGTTCCTGCGGCCGGAAGCGCACGCCCCGCTCCCCCTCGATGCGATAGCGCAGGACGATCCGCCGCGCCCCGGTCAAGGGGCCGGTCCGGCGCGTCACGTAGTGGACATGGCCCGCGCGCGCGTTCGGCCAGGGGAAATCGAAATAGGCACGATCGCCCGCCCGCGTGGCCGTGGCGGGCATTCCGGGCGAAAGGCTGCGTCCCTTGTAGAACGGCCCGATCTGCCACTCGTCCGCCTGCTGTCTGACCAGTTCCGAAAGGCGGGAGAGCTGCGCGTCGGCAGGGGTGGCGATCAGGGCGGCGAGCGGCAAGGCGGCCAGCGAAGCGGCAATGGCAAGGGTGCGGATCATGGCTTGACCATGACGCATTGCGCTTTAGCCTCGGCTGAACCGCCGGTTCTGCGCTGCGACAGCGATCTGCCGCATCCGCCTGCCCGGCCGCCGAGATGCCGAAGCTGCCAAGCGGACACATCCGGCATGTGCCAGACCCGGTCGCCCAGACCCGGCCGTAAGGGGAAGTCCATGGAATTTCGATACCGCACCGTCTCGCTTGCCGCTCTCGCTCTCGCGCTGTCCGCATGCGGCGAGGCCGATCGCCGGACCGAAGGACCGGGGCCGGAGGCGCTCGACACTCCGGCGTCGCCCGCGCCATCGCCCACCGCCGCCGCTGCGGCCGGCTCCGGGCGGGAAAGCGCCGGGCAGGACGGGGCCCCGGCCCCCGATCCCGCCCGGCTCATACCGGAGTCGGAGAAGGGCGAGGCCGGGGCGCGGAAAGTGCTGCAGGATTTCGCCCGCGCTGTCGAGTTCGAGGACTTCGACCGAGCTTACGCCATGCTGGGCGACGACGCGCGGGAGGAAATCACCCGCGCCGACTTCACCGCGCTGTTCGAGAACTTCGACGGCATCACCGTCCTCCTCCCGCCCGGCCGGATGGATGGCGCGGCCGGCTCGCTCTACTACGAAGTGCCCACCACGATCACCGGCGAGAACGGCCGGAAGCTGACCGGCACCACGGTTCTGCGGCGCGTCAACGACGTGCCCGGCGCGACGGCGGAGCAGCTTCGCTGGCGCATCCAGTCGTTCGAGGTTTCGCCCGGCTGATTTCGCTCCGCCTGCCAAGTTAACGGTTGCGCGGCGACATCCCGCCCTGCACTCTGCGCGGCAAGGACAAAGCGCCCCCGGCCAACGCGGGGCACGCGAGGGGAGCGGGGATTGAGCGCACAGCGTATCGGGCTGGCACTGGGGGCCGTGGCCCTGGCGGGGAGCACGATCGCGCCCCTGCCCGGCGGAATGCCGCGCGAGGCGATGATCGTGGCGGGCCTGGTCGTGCTGATGGCCGCCTGGTGGATGACCGAGGCGATTCCGCTGACCGCCACCGCGCTGATGCCTTTCGTGGTCCTGCCGCTGGCCGGGATCATGACCGCCAAGGAAGCGGCCAGCGCCTATTACGAACCGATCCTGTTCCTCCTGCTGGGCGGGGCCTTCATCGCGCTGGCGATCGAGCGCACCGGCCTGCACCGGCGGCTGAGCCTGGCGATCCTGAAAAGCGTGGGCGGCAGCGGCAAGGGTGGCGCCTCGCGCCTTCTGCTGGCCTTCATGGTCAGCGCGGCGCTGCTTTCCATGCTGATTTCGAACACTTCGACCGCGCTGATCATGATGCCGATGGCGCTGGCCGTGCTCGCCGGCGGCGGCTTGCCGGCGGAAGACAGCGAGGGGCTGGCCGGCGCGCTGCCGATGGGCATTGCCTTTGCCGCCAGTATCGGCGGGCTGGGCACGATCGTCGGATCGCCGACCAACGGGATCGCGGTCGCGCTGATCGACACGATGACGGGGATGCGGATCACCTTCGCGCAATGGATGCTCTACGGCGTGCCGGTCGTCCTGCTGGGCGTGCCGCTGGCCGCGTGGATCGTCGGCCGCGTCCAGCGCGTGGCGGACCATCCGTTCGACGTTGCCGCCGCGCGCGCGGCGATCGACGACCGTGCGCCCTGGACCAGCGCGGAAAAGCGCCTGGTGCCGGTGATCGCGATCACCTTTCTCGCCTGGCTGACGCAGCTTCTGGTCGCCCCGCTGCTGCCGCCCGGATCGTGGACCGACGGCACCATCGCGATCATCGCCGCGCTCGTGCTGTTCGTCCTGCCCGACGGGACCGGGCGGCCGATGCTGCTGTGGAAGGAAGCCGACCGCGCGCCCTGGGGCGTCATCATGATGTTCGGCGGCGGCCTGGCGCTGGCCGCCGGGATGCAGGCATCGGGGCTGGCCGACTGGCTGGGCCGGGCGCTCCTGCCGCTGGAGGCGCTGCCGCTGGTGGCGATCGCGCTCGCCATCGTGGCGCTGGTCGTGCTGGTGACCGAATTCGCCAGCAATGTCGCCACGGCCAGCGCGATCGTCCCGGTCGTCGCCAGCCTGGTCGTCGCGCTGGGGGCCGATCCGATCCTGCTGGCCATGCCCGCCGCGCTCGCCGCCAGCTGGGGCTTCATGCTGCCCGCCGGAACCGGCCCCAACGCGATCGCCTGGTCCACCGGCCACATCCGCATCACCCGCATGGTCGGCGCCGGCGTGCTGCTCGATCTGGCGGGGATCTTCCTGATCGTCGCGTGCGTATGGGGCATGGCGGCGCTCGTCGCCTAAATCCCCATGTGCGAGCGAGTTGAAACCGCTCGGGCGCGGGAGTATTCGCGATGCCGCTATCGGCACCGGGCGGAGATGCGTTCCTGCGGAGGTTAGGAACGGGCGCCGCGCGGTCGCCCTATCGGCTCCTGCCTTCCTGGGAGCGTGACGCAAGGAAGGACATTCCCATGCCCGACGCGATCGATTCGACCGACAAGCCCACCCCGCGGCGCAATCCCAAGCCCGAACCGACCCGGATCGACGGGCGGCAGCTCAAACCCAGCACATTGATGATGGGCCACGGGTACGACCCGGCCCTGTCCGAAGGTTCGCTGAAACCGCCGATCTTCCTCACCAGCACGTTCGCCTTCGAAAGCGCGGCGGCGGGCAAGCGCCATTTCGAAGGGATCACCGGCCTGCGCCCCGGCGGGGCGGAGGGCCTGGTCTATTCGCGCTTCAACGGCCCCAACCAGGAAATCCTGGAGGACCGGCTGGCGATCTGGGACGGGGCGGAAGATGCGCTCTCGTTCTCCAGCGGGATGACCGCGATCTGCATCCTCATGCTCGCCTATGTCTCGGCCGGGGACGTGATCGTCCATTCCGGCCCGCTCTATGCCGCGAGCGAGGGGTTCGTCGCCAAAGTCCTGTCGCGCTTCGGCGTGACTTATGTCGACTTCCCCGCCGGCGCGACGCGCGAGGAGCTGGACGACGTGCTCGCCCGTGCCAAGGCCCAGGCCGAGACGCAGGGCGGCAAAGTCGCGATGATCTATCTCGAAAGCCCGGGCAACCCGACCAATGCCCTGGTCGATGTGGAGGCCGTGCGCGACGCGCGCGATGCCGCGCTGGACGGCGAGGTGACGCCGATCGCGATCGACAACACGTTCCTCGGGCCGCTGTGGCAGCGGCCGCTGGACAACGGGGCGGACATCGTCGCCTATTCGCTGACCAAGTATGTCGGCGGCCATTCGGACCTCGTCGCCGGCAGCGTCGCGGGGGCGAAGAAGTGGATGGACCCGGTCCGCGCCCTGCGCAACACGATGGGCGGGATCGCCGATCCCAACACCGCGTGGATGCTGCTCCGCTCGCTGGAAACGGTCGAGCTGCGGATGCAGCGCGCGGGCGAGAACGCGGCCAAAGTCTGCAAATTCCTGGCCGGGCATCCGAAAGTGGTCGGCCTCGGCTATCTCGGCATGATCAAGGATGCGCGGCAGCAGGACATCTATCAGCGGCACTGCTTCGGCGCGGGGTCGACCTTCTCGCTGTTCATCGACGGGGGCGAGGCCGAATGCTTCCGCTTCCTCGACGCGCTCAAGGTCGCCAAGCTCGCGGTCAGCCTGGGCGGGACCGAAACGCTCGCCAGCCATCCCGCCTCGATGACCCACCTCTCGGTCCCCGAAGGGCGCCGGGCGGAACTGGGCATTTCGGACAATCTCGTGCGCATTTCGATCGGGATCGAGGATGCGGACGACCTGATCCGCGATTTCGACCAGGCGCTCGAGGCCGTTTGATGGCGCAAGTCGGCTTCCTCGCCTGTGCCGAGACTCTGCCCGGCGACGGGCCGCGGCGCGCCGACGCGTTCGAGCACGATCTCGAAGTCGCGGCGCTGCGCCCCGCCCTCGCCGCGCGCGGGATGGACCTCGTGGAGATCGACTGGCGTGCGCCGGTCGATCGCTTCGCGCCGTTCGACGCGGTCCTGATCGGCACGTCCTGGGATTACCAGGATCGGGCCGACGCCTTCCTCGCCCGGCTGGAAGACCTGGAGGCGCGCGGCGTGAAAGTCCACAACCCGCCCGCCGCGGTCCGCTGGAACCTCGACAAGTGGTACTTGCGCGAGTTGGAAGAGGCGGGCGCGACGATCGTGCCGACGATCTGGGAAGACAATCCCGGCCGGGCCGAGGTGGCTGCGGCAATGGACGCTTTCGCCACCGACCGGGTGGTGGTGAAGCGGCGGATCGGCGCGGGCGGCGAGGGGCAGCACAGCTTCACTCGCGAGACCCTGCCCGATAGCGGCTGGACAATGGGCCGCGCGGCGATGATCCAGCCGTTCCTGCCCGCCATTCTGGAGGAAGGCGAGTTCACTTTCGTCTTCGTCGAAGGGGCCTTTTCCCACGCGGTCAACAAGCGCGCGGCCAAGGGGGAATACCGCATACAGTCGCTGTTCGGCGGGACCGAGGCGCTCTATTTCCCCGGCGCGGAAGACCTTGCCCGCGCGGCCGAGGTGCTTGCCGCGCTGCCGTTCGACGACCTGCTCTATACGCGCATCGACATGGTTCGCCTGCCGTCGGGCGAGCTGGCGGTGATGGAAGCCGAACTGATCGAACCCTACCTCTATCCCGAGCAGGGCCCCGAACTGGGCGAACGCCTGGCCGCGGCGCTGGCGGCGCGGCTGGGCTGATCCCGTCACGGGGCGGCAGGGCACGGAGGTACAGGGTCAATGCGCGTTGTCGATCCCGAACCGGAAGGCGATCCGCTTTCGCGCGAAGCGGCCTATGGCGAAGAGGCGGCCCGGCGTCGGCTGCTGATCCCCCCGCTCATCCTCGCGATACCGATGATTGCCGCGTTCCTCGCCCTTGCATGGACGCAAGGCGGGATGGGCGAGTGGGCCGTCTCGGGGCCGCGCCTTGCCGAAGGGCGCTACCACCTGATCGTGACCCACATGTTCGCCCATGCCGGCCTCATGCATATCGGGTTCAATCTCGTGGCCCTGTTCGCGCTTGCGCCGGCCGTCACGGAACGGCTCGGCCCCTTGACGCTGCGCAGCGCGGCAGCGTTCTTCGCCCTGTTCTTCGGATGCGGGATCGCGGGCATGGCCCTGTGGCTGGCCCTGAACCCCGCGAGCGAGATCCCGATGCTCGGCGCCTCGGGCGCGATCTTCGGCCTGCTCGGCTTCCTGATGCGTCAGCCCGATCCGCACGGGAAGCCGATTTCGCTCGCCAGCCCCGCCATGGCCCGCGCGTTCGCCGAATGGATCAAGCTCCATCTGCCGCTGGTCGCGCTGTTCGCCATCCCGCTGCTTCTCGGTTCGGACTTCTTCGGCCTCGCATGGGAGGCCCATCTCGGCGGCTTCGTCGCCGGCCTGCTGCTCTGCGGCCCCATCCGGGCATGGGCCGGGAACCGCCCGGCGCCGATGCCTCTGGACTGACGACGTCAATCGCCGATCGGCCTGGGTCGCGAACTCATGAATGTCGAATGGCGGAAAGCGACAACATCTTTGTCGTTCAGTCACATTGCACCGAACGCCGAATGCAGTCATTGCTGCGCCACACGTTTCGACCGGAATGATGATGTGCTCAATGGGAGCAGAGCCAGAGAGTCGAATGACCGGGAAAATCTGGATTCTCGGTAGCGCCCAGGTCTTGGCTTTGGCAGCTCTCTGTGCTGTCAGCGCGGAGCTGCTGACCGCATACTCCGATAGCACTGGCAACATCGGCGCCGTCCTGTTCAACCTGATCTTTTTCATGGCCCTTTATGGGGCGCCCGCCTTGCTCGTGCGAGAACTTGCCCGGCGCTTGGGATGGGGCTGGCCTTCCCTGCTGTTGCTCTGTGCCGCTCTGGGTGTTCTCCAGGCCTGCATTATCGACCAGTCCATGTTTGCCGAGCAGTACCACGGATATGCCGGCTGGGAAGAGAGCCGGTCGGCCACCTTAATCCCAGAGTTCGGCATCAGCGCACACAATGCCTACAACTTCATCATCGGCCATGTCATCTTCAGCTACGCCGGCCCCATCGCAATAGCGGAAGCTTGGTGGCCAAAGCGTGCGGAAACGCCTTGGCTGCGTCCCTTCGGCATAATCGTTGCAGCGGTTTTCTACGTGGGATCGGCTGCATTGATAATGTTTGACCCGGAGTCGCAAAGTGCCTCTCAGGCCCAACTGATTGTTTCTTGGCTTCTAGTCGCAGCATGCTTTCTGACGGCCGCCCTGATTGGCCGCATCGATAAGAGTGCCCGGTCAACACCAACCCGTCGTGTGAGCCTTCTTGTGGTGCTGGCGGTGACGTTCCCTGTGGCTGCGTTAAGCAATTTCGCTGGGGAGGATTGGCTCGGCGTGGTGGTGGGGCTGGGTTCGACGATCCTAATCCTCGCCATGATCATCCGGTTGAGGATGCGATTTGTCTGGACACCCCGGCACTCTGCAGCCGTGGCACTCGGCTATCTGCTCAGCCGTGGTGTGCTTGCCTTCACCTATTTCCCGCTTCTTGGCGAGGTAGCGCCCTTGCCCAAGTACCTTCACAATGCGGCAATGTTGGCGGTTGTCCTTACCGCAGGCGTCATCGCCCTTAGGGTTGGGGGCTCAAGAGACCGCTGATTCAATCTACGAAAGCCGTCGTCCGATCTCTGCCGCCCGATTTATGCGTCTACGCCCCCTGACCGCATTCGGCCATTGGCCAGCTTCGCTTTCGACGGGTGGGGCATCGAACGTCGGTTCCGGGTGGCTACCCCTGCCATTCGCGCCGTTCTTCCGCCTTGCGCAGCACTTCGTAGGCGAGTTGCAGTGCGTGGAATCGTTTCGCCGCCTCGGCATCGCCGGGCTTGACGTCGGGGTGCACTTCCTTGGCGCGGTTGCGGTAGGCCTTCTTCACCGCGGCGAAATCGGCATCCGCCTCCAGCCCCAGCAGGTCGAGCGCGCGCATCTCGTCGGCCGAGCGCGATCCGTCGCCGCTGCCGCCCCAGCCATAATGCTGCGCCTCGGCATAGCCGGCATTCTCGGCGCGCTCCGCCCGTGCGCGCTCCTCTTTCTCCAGCTTGTCGAGTCCTTCGAAATAATCCCACCGCGAATTGTATTCGGCCGCGTGGCGCTGGCAGAAATACCAGCGGTCGGGGCTGTGGGGCGCCTTGGGCGCGGGGCAGTCGCCCGGTTCCTCGCACCCGTGGCGGTCGCACAGGCGCACCGTGGTCGCCTCGCGCGCCGAGCCATAGCCGCGCCAGCGCGGGAAACCCCAGTCGAGAGATCGGCGGGCGCGGCTCAAACCACACCCCCGATATGCGTTTGTCGGATTGTCATCGGGGTCAGTCTAGGGATGGTTGCGCCCGGTTGGAAGCGCGGCCATTGAAGTTGCGAGAAAAATGCTGCACTGCAACATGGCGTTCATCTTCGGTCGCTATGGGTGCAGGACGCAACGATGGGATTCGCGTGAATGAGCCGGCAACTGACCTATTCCGCCACGGTGAGCGTCCTTGTCATGGCGCTGTTCGCGCTCGTTTCCGGCCTCGAGCCGCCGGCGAGCACTGCCGCAGGCGCGCCGGCGCCCATCCCGTTCGCGGTTCTGACCGGCCTGAACTGAACGAAACGGTCGCGCCCCCCGTGCGGCGGGCGCGACCGGTCGTGCATCAGTTGACCACCACGCTGACCGCGCGCCGGTTCTGTGCCCATGCGCTCTCGTTCGAGCCGAGCGCGACGGGGCGTTCCTTGCCGTAGGACACCGTGCGGATGCGATTGGCCGCAACGCCCAGGCTGACCAGATAGTTCTTCGCCGCATTCGCGCGGCGCTCGCCCAGGGCGAGGTTGTATTCGCGCGTGCCGCGTTCGTCGGCATGCCCTTCGACCGTGATCGAGATGTTCGGATACTGCGCGAGATATTGCGCCTGCGTCTGCAAGGCGGCCATGTCCGCACTGTCGATATTGTAGCGATCGGTATCGAAATAGATCACGTTCTGCCCGTTAACCGCATTCTCGAAATGCGCCTGGGTGCCGAGAACGGGGCCGGAGGGCTGGGCCGGCGCGGTCGGCGCGCTGGTGGTGGGCGCCGGTTCGGGCGGCAGCGATTCGGGCGGCTCCTTCTTGCAGGCCGCAAGCGCGACGGTTCCGGCGAGAAGGGCGACAGTTGCAAAACGTAGTTTCATCGGCGTTTCCTCATGCCAAGATCGGGTTGCGACCCCAACGACCCACCAAAGGGCGACACTTCAAAGAATGCACTCAGGGGAGAATCGGTCCCCAGGCCGGGTCCGACGCATCGACCGGCGTCGGCAATCTCCTTTCGTTACGGCCGGTGAGATCCACCTGCCAGAGCGAAGTCCGCCCCGAGCCGCGCTCGGTGCGGAAAAACTGGATGATGCGGCCGTTCGGGCTCCAGGTCGGCGCCTCGTCCTGCCAGCCATTGGTCAGCGTGCGCAGGTTGCGCCCGTCCGGGGTCATCACCGCGATGTTGAAATCGCCCGCGATGCGGGTGAAGGCGATCTGGTCGCCACGCGGGCTCCATTCCGGCGTCGCCGCGCGCCCGCCGAAGAAAGTGAGCCGGCGCTGGTTCGAACCGTCGGCGTCCATGACGTAGATCTGCTGCGACCCCGAACGGTCGCTTTCGAACACGATCTTGCTGCCATCGGGCGAATAGGACCCGCCGATATCGATGCCGGGTGCATTGGTCAGCCGCACGCTGGGCCCGCCTTCGGCCGAGATGCGGTAGATGTCGGTATTGCCGGCAACCGCCATCGAATAGAGGATCCAGCGCCCGTCCGGGCTCCAGCGCGGGGCGATCGTCGGATTGCTGTTTTCGGTCACCAGCGTCTGCCGCCCCGAACCGATGTCGTAGACGTAGATGCGCGGATTGCCGTCGACGTAGGAGAGATAGAGCAGCTTGCGATAGTCGGGCGAATAGCGCGGGGTGAGCGCGGTGGAGCGCCCGGTTGTGATGAAGCGATGGTTCGCCCCGTCCGAATCCATGATCGCAAGGCGCTTGACCCGGTTATCCTTGGGTCCCGTCTCCGCGATATAGGCGATGCGGCTGTCGAAGAACGGATCCTCGCCCGACAGGCGCGAATAGACGAGGTCCGCACACTTGTGCGCCGCGCGCCGCCAGTCCGCGGGCGGCACGACCCAGCCTTCGCGCACGAGTTCGCTCTTGAGCGCCATGTCGTAGAGATAGCAGCCGACCACCAGCTTCCCGTCCCCCCGCGCGCGGACGTAACCGTGGACGAGCATTTCCGCCCCCCGGCTGGACCAGGTCGGCCAGTTGGGCGCGGTGATCTGCGCGAAAGTCGGCTGCGGCAGCGAATCCGGGCCGACCGGCTGGAACAGGCCATTGTTCTTCAGATCGTTGAACACGACCCGCGCCAGTTCCTTGCCCAGCGCCGCCGTGCCCGAGGAATTGGCCGGAGTGGGCGCGTCGCGATCGGTGGCGAAGCCGGGGATCGCAATGCCGAGATCCTGCCATTCGCTTTCGTCGGTGACGGTAAAAGTCAGGCCGCCGTCCTGCGCCTCGCTCTGCTCGATCGTCTCGACTTCGCCCCCGGTCGGGACCGGAGCGCCGAGATCGCTGGCCGAGGCGGTCGGCGGGGGCTCCTGCGCCGCCGCGGGGGCCGTGGCAAGAGCAAGCGAGAAGAAGGCTAGGATCGGTTTCATCGCGAAAGGTTCCTGTCGAATCTGGCGCCGTCGATGGACTTCCAGGCGTTATAGTATTCGGGCGGCAAGTCGAACGGTGCCGCCAGCTGGACCGCGCGGATCGCCCGTTCGGCATGGAGCGCCTTCTGCGGTCGGTTGGCGGCCGTTTCGCCCGACTGGCTCACAACGCGCGGGGTGCCGGCAAGGCTCCCGTCTTCGTTGAGGCGGAAGGAAAGAACCGTGACCAGCTGGTCGGCGTCCACCCCCTGCGGAGCCGACCAGTGCGGTTTTATCTGCCGGGTGATGGCCTGGATCAGCGAGGCTCTGGCGCTGGCGCCGATCTGGCTCGCCGGGATGCGCGTTTCCTCGGTCGTCGTGCTCGATCCGGCGCCGCCCAGGAAATCGCTGCCGATCCGGCTGCCCCCGCTGCGCTGCGGTTCGCTGCGTTGCGGGGGGCTTTCGCGCCGGGGCCGCTCGCGCCGCGGCTCCTCGCGCGCCGGTGCCTCGCGCTGCGGCGCGGCTTCGCGTGGCCGCGGTCGTTCGGGTGGAGCCGGGCGTTCCAGCTCCGCCGGGGGCGGGATTTCCAGCGGCGGCGCGGGGGCCGGGCGTTCGTTGAGCGTGGGCGCGATTGCCGCGCGGCTTTCGGCCACCGGGTCCGGCGCGACGGACACCGGGCCGACATCCTCGGCCAGGCTGACGACCATGCGTTCGGGAATCGGCGGCGGGTCGGAAGCGCGCGGCTGGAACAACAACATGGCGACGAGCGCGACATGCAGCGCCACGGCAATGCCGAGGCCGATCCGTTCTTCGGAAGTCAGGGCGACGCTTGCCATCTCGCCAATCAGCTATGGTGCCGAAACTGAACCATGCGTGACCAGCGCGATCCGGTTGCACCCGGCCCGGTTCAGCTCGCCCATCACGGCCATCACGCGCCCGTAGTCGAGCGAGCGATCGGCGCGCAGCGTCATCTGCCGGCCGGCACCCGCGCCGCAGCCCAGATTGGCCAGCCGGTCGGGCAACTCGCCCGGGGCAAGCGGGCTGTCGTCGAGGTAGATCGTGCCGTCGCCGGTGATCGAAACGGTCACTTCCTGCTGGTCCTGCGGCAAGGCGTTGGCTCGGCTGTCGGGCAGGTCCACCGGCACCCCGGCGGTCAGCATCGGGGCGGTGACCATGAAGATGATCAGCAGCACCAGCATCACGTCGACCAGCGGCGTTACGTTGATTTCGGCCATCGGCGTGCGGCGGCTGCCGCGCGCGCGCCGTCCGGTCCGGGCCAGTCCCATCGCCATGCTACATGCGCTCCAGTTCGCGGCTCAGGCTGGCGTGAAAGCGGTCGGCGAAGCGTTGCAGGCGCGCCTCGAACGCGTTCACCGCATGGCTGAAACGGTTATAGGCGATGACTGCGGGAATCGCGGCGAACAGCCCGATCGCGGTGGCGAACAGCGCCTCCGAAATGCCCGGCGCGACGACCGCGAGCGAACTCGATTCCTGCGCGCCGATCTGGAAAAAGCTGTTCATGATGCCCCAGACCGTGCCGAACAGGCCGACGAACGGCGCCACCGAGCCCACGGTGGCCAGGAAATTGAGCCGCTGAGCCAGTTCGTCCGCCTCTTCCGCCACCTGCCCTTCCATCGCCATCGCGACCCGGTCGCGCAGGCCCTCGCGGTCCTTCACCCCGCCTTTGGTCGAGCGGCGCCATTCGGCCATGCCGGCGCCCGCAATGCGCGCGATCGGCACGTTGCGCTTGGCATGTTGCTGCATGAACCCGTCGAAATCGTCGGTCCGCCAGAAATCGGCCTCGAACGCGGTCGCGCGGCGGCGCACGCCGCCCATCCGCAGGGAGAACGAGACGATGATCATCCAGGTCCAGATGCTCGCCGCGATCAGCCCGACCATGACGAGCTGGACCACGATATCGGCATCGAGAAACAGTTGCACCGGATCGAGCCGGTTGGGCGTCGCCGCCGCGAGTTGCGATAGGATCATTGCGGTTCTTCTTCGCTGGAGAGGAGGGATTTGAAGGCATCCTGCCACGCCCGGGGCTGGCGGCGCGGGCGGCCGTCGGGGGCGACGAAACCGACCCGGAGGTCGGCCACGGCAAGCAGGTCTTCGCCGCGCAGCGCGCGCTGGTGCATGCGGCAGCTCGCGGCACGAAGCTGGGTGCAACGGGTCTCGATCACGATATCGTCGTCGAGCCTGGCCGGGCGCAGATAGCGGAGCGCGAGATCGGCGACGGCATAGGCCCCCTCCCCCGCTTCGATCGCCGCGCGCTGGTCGATTTCCAGCCGGCGCAGCAGATCGGACCGCGCGCGCTCGAACCAGCGCAGGTAATTGGCGTGATAGACCACCCCCGACAGGTCGGTATCCTCGTAATAGGCGCGCACGGCATAGAGATGCCGGGTGCCGTCGATCAGGCCGTCGGGCGGGGTGGGACGCAACGTCATCGTGGCGCGGGCCTTAGCGGAAGCGGGACTCGGCGGGCAATCGAAACCGCAGCCCGTGCCTATTTCGCGATCATCCGCCCCAGCGGCTCGCCGCCGAAAATATGAACGTGGAGATGGGGCACTTCCTGCCCCCCGTGCTGCCCCAGGTTGGCCAGCAGGCGATAGCCCGGCTCCACCAGCCCCTTGTCGCGCGCGACTTTGCCCACCGCGCGCACGAAGCCGGCGATTTCGGCGTCGCTGGCCGTGGTGCTGAAATCGTCCCAGCTCACGTACTTGCCCTTGGGGATCACGAGCGTGTGGATCGCGGCCTGGGGATTGATATCCTCGAAGGCATAGGCCCATTCGTCCTCGTAGACTTTGGTCGAAGGGATTTCGCCCCGCAGGATCTTCGCGAAGATATTCTCGTCGTCGTAAGGCTGGGTCGCGTCGATCGGCATCATTCGCTCCTGGCAGCTTTTTCGTCGAGGCCCGAAACCCCCTCGCGCCGGTCGAGTTCGGCGAGCACGTCGGCAAACGCGATATCGCGCGCGGAGAGCAGGACCAACAGGTGAAACAGGACATCGGCCGCCTCGCCCACCAGCTCCTCGCGCGAACCGGACAGGGCGGCAATGGCCGCCTCGACCCCTTCCTCGCCCACCTTGCGCGCGATCGCCGGCAGGCCGCGGGCATGCAGCCGCGCGACGTAGCTGGCATCGGGATCGGCACTGCGCCGCTGCGCGATCGTGTATTCGAGACGGGCCAGGGCATCCATGCCGCCAGTCAATGCGGACGGGCAGGCGCGCGGTCAATCCCAATCGGCCGTCATGCACCGCCCGGCCCGGCCGCACCCCCGGCCGTTCGAGCCAGGGGCCCGAGCAGGTCGAAAAGCGCCCGGTCGCGCGCTTCGGTCGCCTCGCGGCAAGACATGAGCGTCGCGATTGCAGCCGAATCCGCCAGTTGCCGCGCCACGACCTGCGCCGTGTCGAGCGAGGCCCGCTGCGCCTGGAGCGCCTTGCGGATCGCACCGACGATGGCCAGATCCAGCAGGGGCCCGACCGGAAGCGTGCGCGTATCGCGCTCCGCATCGTCGAGAATGCCCGCCATCCACAGGTTCTCCGGCCCCGAACGCTCTCCGGTGGTCGCGAACAGGCGATCGGCGCATGTCTCCGCTTCGGAACGCAGCTGGCCGAGCGAATGGCGCAGCGCGGGCTCGTCCGCCTTGTCCGCCACCGCAGGCGTGCGGCGGGCGAGCAGGCGCGCGCCGGCGGCCAGATCCCACACGCAAAGCTGCAGAAAGTCGTCGAGAGTCTTCGTTTCGGCCACGAGCGATGAAATGCCGCGCCCGCCCGGGACGTTCCCGGAATGCGCGGCGACGATATCGCCCTTCGCCGCGCGCAGGCGGCCGCCGCATCGCAATCGTGCAGGGCAATCGCGCAGGGCAATCGCGCAGGGCCACGAACCTCTGCCGCTCCGACCGGCTGTCAGTCCTGCGGGCCGCGATGCGCCGGGCCCGGCGCACTTTCCGCCCCGGCGCGCCAGCCGCCGCCGAGCGCCTTGAAGACGCCGATTGCGGCGCGAGCGGTGTCCGCCCGCGCCTGCGAGAACGCCTGTTGCCGGGCCAGCATCTCCAGCCGCGCCCGCTCGTGCGAAAGGCGATCATCCTCTCCCAGGGCAAAGCGCCGCTCCGCAAGAGCGAAAGCCTCGCGCTGCGCGGCCAGGGCCCGGGCGGCGGCGGCTTCGGCGTTCTGCGCCTCGAGATAGCGATTGATTGCGCTCTCGCTGTCGGCCAGCGCTTCGATCACCGCATTCTCGTAGCGTGCAGCGGCGACATCGGCGCGCGCGTCGGCGGCGCGTATCTGCGCGCGGATGCGGCCGCCCGAGAAAATCGGCCACGAAAACGTCGGACCTAGGGAGAAGCGGAGCGATTCCGATCCGAACAGGTCGCCGGCGGCGCGCGATTGCGTCCCGATGCCTCCGACCAGGGAGAAGCGCGGGAACAGGTCGGCAGTGGCGACGCCCACGTCGGCAACGGCGGCCGCCAGTTCGCGCTCGGCGATCCGAACGTCGGGGCGCCGCCGCAGGAGCTGCGAACGCACGCCGACCAGGATCGTCTCCGGGCTTGCCGGAACGGGGCCGTCGTTGCGCAGCATCGGCACCAGCGCTTCCGGCGGTTCGCCCACCAGAGTCGCCAGGCGATAGGCGGCCGCGCTTTCGCGGGCGCGGACGTCGGCCAGACGCTGCTCCGCCACTGCCGCTTCGGCCGCGGCACGATCGGCATCGAGCTTGCTGCTCTCGCCCGCGCGATAGCGAAGCGTGGTCAGCCGCGCGAGTTCGCCTTGCGCCCCGGCACTGGCGGCGACTTGCGCGATCGATGCCTGCGCCTCGCGCAAGTCCATATAGCTGCGGGCGATCTCCGCCCCGAGCACGACCAGCACGTCGTGCAGGCCCGCCTCGGCCGCCCCCACCCGGGCTTCGGCCCCTTGTGCTTCGCGCGTGCGCCGGCCCCACAGATCGACTTCCCAGCTCGCATCGAAGCCCAGGTCGAACAGGCTGAAACGCGGATCGAAGCCGGGGACCTGGCCCACCGGGATTTGCCCGTTCTCGGCAATGCGGTTTTCGGTCGCGGCGGCTTGCGCACCCACTTCGGGCAGCCGGCGGCCGACCACGGCGTCGCGGTTCGCGCGCGCTTCGGCGAGCCGCGCCCGGGCCTGTTCGACGGTCGGCGAACCGGCCATCGCACGTTCGATCAGAGCGGTCAGGCCTTCGTCGCCGAACTGCCGCCACCACGCCGGATCGACCGCCCCGGCCGAAACGGGCTCGATCCATGCGTCCGTCACTGCGGTGGCCGGCGCCTCGTAGTCCGGCCCCACCGCGGCACAACCGGCAAGGAACGAACCGGCGGCGAACAGGGGAAACGTGCGTATCATCGGGTCACTCCATGCGCGCGCGGAACAGCCAGCCGGATGCCGTCAGGGTAACGGCCGCGATCGCGACAAGCGGCCACAAGTCGGCGAAGACGACGTCGGCCGGCTGCGCCTTGAGAAACTGGCCGAGCGAAATATCGAGGAAGTATCGCGCCGGATTTGCATATGTGACGGTCTGCAGCCAGCCGGGCATGTTTTCGATCGGGCTGGCAAAGCCCGACAGCAGGATCACCGGCACCGTCACCACGAACGAGCCGAGGAACGCCTGTTGTTGCGTCTTCGACAGGGCGGAAACGAACATCCCGATCCCGACCACTGCGAGCAGATAGGCGACGAGCCCGAGGTAGAAGAGCGCCAGCGAACCGGTGAACGGCACGCCGAAGACCAGCGGCGCCAGAATCAGAAACACCGTCCCGTTGACCACGCCCACTGCAAACGGGGGAAGCATCTTGCCGATCAGGATCTGCGGGACGGTGAGCGGGCTGACCATGAGTTGATCGAACGTCCCCAGCTCGCGCTCGCGCGCGACGGCCTGCGCCGTGATCGACAGGCCGGCGATGGAAACGATGATCACGATCAGGCTGGGCAGGTTGAACCACAGGTATTCGAGGTTGGGATTGAACCAGTTCGTCGTGACCGCGGGCGCGGAGGGCGGCGGGCGGTCGGGACGCAGCTCCGCCCCGGCCTCGCCTGCGATCTGGGCGACGTAGGAGCCGACGATCTGCGCCGCGTTCGAACGGCGCCCGTCGAGCACCACGCCGACCGTCGCGCTTTCCCCGCGCGCCAGCGACCGGTCGAAATCGCCGTCGATGACCAGCGCGGCGATCACCTCCTGCCGGTCGATCGCCTGTTCGAGAGCGGCGGCCGATTCCAGCCGCACGATCCGCGCGAAATTCGGGCTGCCGGCCAGGCGCGACACGATCTCGCTGCTGGCCGCGCCGCTCGACCGGTCGAGCACGCCGATGTCGACGTTCCGCACTTCCAGCGTCGCGGCGAAGCTGAAGATCAGCAGCTGCAACAGCGGCGGAACGACCAGCGTGATGCGCCCCCGGGGATCGCGCAGCAGCGCCCAGAATTCCTTGATCACGACGGCCCTGAGCGCGCTCATCGGTCGAGGCTCCGCCGCGTGATGCGAAAACACAGGACAAAGAACAGCGCGCCGAATGCCAGCATGATTGCGATCCGCGGCAGCAGCAGCGCCCATACGTCCCCGACCAGGAACACGGTCTGCAGGCCGGGAATGAAATATCGCGCCGGAACGGCATAGCTGATGAGCTGGATCGCGCGCGGCATCGACGCGATTTCGAACAGGAACCCGGACAGCATGAAGCTGGGCAGGAACCCGGTCAGAAGCGCCACCTGGCTGGCGATGAACTGGTTTCTGGTCGCCGCCGAAATCAGCAGCCCCTGGCCCAGCGAAGGCATGAGATAGGCAACCGATATCGCCAGCAGCGCCGCCACCGATCCGCGAAAGGGCACGCCGAAGGCAATCAGCGCAAGGGCCGTGCATATCGCCATCGAGAGCAGCGCGAGCACGAAATAGGGCACGATCTTGCTGGCGAGAAATTCAGTCATCCGCATCGGCGTCGCCATCATCGCCTCCATCGTGCCGCGTTCCCATTCGCGGGCAATGACCAGGCTGGTCAGAAGCGTGCCGATCATCGTCATCACGATCGCGATCGCACCGGGGACAAGGAAGAACCGGCTGGCGAGCGCCGGATTGTACCAATAGCGCAGCGACAGCTCGACCGGCGCGGCAGCGGTTCGGCCTTCGGCAGCGGCTTCGTTGGCCGCCCAGGTGCGCTGCACCCCTTCGGCATAAGCGCGGGTGAAGTTCGCCACGTTGGGCTGCGACCCGTCGACGACGATCTGGATCGGCGGGGCCGCGCCCCGCGCGCGGCCCCTGCCGAAATCTTCCGGGATGACCACGATACCGCGCAGTTCGCCCGCGACCAGCCGCGCCTTCAGCGGAGCCACGGTGTGAGCGGAAGTCACTTCGAAAAAAGGGCTGGCGCGAAACGCGCCGGCCAGCGAGTGCGCATCCGCGCTCGTGCCATGAACCACCAGGCCGATGCGCGACTTCGAACTGTCGAGATTCACGGCATATCCGAACAGGAACAGCAGCAGGACCGGCAGCACGATCGCGATCAGCGCGGTCGAGGGATCGCGCACGATCTGGGCCGTTTCCTTGACCGTCAGGGCGCCCAGCCGCCGCATCGACAGCCGGCCGGTCATGCCGCGCGATCTGCGGCGGCGTCGCGGGCGACGTCGCTCGCCTCGATCATGGCAATGAACGTGTCCTCCATCGTCGGATCTTCCAGCTCGCCGGCGGCGGCGGCCTGGGCCTTGAGTTCGTCGGGCGTGCCGCTGGCGATCTGCTCCGAGCGATAGATCAACGTGATCGCGTCGCAGTATTCGGCCTCTTCCATGAAATGGGTGGTGACCAGAACGGCCACGCCCTTTTCCACCAGGCCGTTGATATGCATCCAGAATTCCCGCCGCGTGACCGGGTCGACACCGCTCGTCGGTTCGTCGAGGAACAGGACCGGCGGTTCGTGCATCACAGCCGCGGCCAGTGCCAGGCGCTGCTTGAAACCGAGCGGCAGGGTCCCGGCGTCGGCTTTCATCCGGTCGCCGAGTTCGAAGACGTCGACCACCCGCTCGATCGCGGCCCGCGCCCTTGCTCCGCCAAGCCCGTAAGCGCCGGCGAAGAAGTCGAGATTCTGGGCCACGCTCAGCTCTGCGTAGAGGGAGAACTTCTGCGCCATATACCCCAGCGCCGCGCGCGCCCGGCCGCCGGCGGTGCGCAGGTCGTGACCCGCCACGGCGCCGTCGCCGGCAGTGGGGGTCAGCAGCCCGCAAAGCATCTTGAAGGTCGTCGACTTCCCGGCACCGTTGGGGCCGAGCAGCCCGAAGATCGTGCCATAGGGCACTTCGAACGAGACTTCGTGCGCGGCGGTGAAGTCGCCGAACCGCTTGGTCAGCGCCCGGGCCTCGATCGCGGGGCCGCAGTCGGCCGGAATCGTGCGATAGGCCTCGGCAAGCGGACTGGTCCCCTTCGGGCCGCCTCCCAGCCGCTCGATAAACCCGTCCTCGAACCGGGGCGTCGCCGGCGCCGTTTCGAAACCCCGCTCCGCGTCGAGCGCGCCGGGTGCGTCGAGCAACAGCCGTACCGACCGGCCCTGAATCGTCCCGTCGATCACGCAATCGCGGTCCAACATGCCGGTCAACACCTTGCGCCGGCGCTCCGCGAATCCGGTGAGGCGGACCACCCGGTCGCCGACCGATGCCGTCAGATCGGCGGGATCGCCGTCGAATATCAGCGCGCCTTCGTTCAGCAGGTAGACCGTATCGCACATCTCCGCCTCGTCGAGATAGGCGGTCGACCACAACACGCCGATACCCTCGCCGGTCAGTTGCTGAACCATGGACCACAGCTCGCGGCGCGAGATCGGATCGACGCCCACCCCCGGTTCGTCGAGGAGCAGCAGACGCGGTGTCTTCACCAGCGCGCAGGCGAGTCCGAGCTTCTGCTTCATGCCGCCCGACAGATTGCCTGCCAGTCGCTGCCGGAACCGGGCGAGATCGGTAAAGTCGAGCAGCCGCTCGAAAGTCGCGGCGCGCGCGCCCTTCTCCAGCGCGCGCATGTCGGCGTAGAGATCGAGGTTCTGGATGACCGAGAGATCTTCGTAGAGGCCGAAGCGTTGCGGCATATAGCCGAGATTCTCGAGGTCGCTCCCCGGCTTCCCGCCCAGGACCTCCACCGTGCCCCCGTCCGGAGCCATCAGGCCGGCGAGAATGCGGATCAGGGTCGTCTTGCCCGCACCGTCGGGCCCGACCAGACCGGTGACGCCGCCGGTCTCGACGGTCAGCGAGATGCCGTCCAGCGCGGGCGCCTGTGCACCCGGGAAACGCTTCGTCAGACCTTCCGCGCGGGCGACGATCGTATCCACGGCCTAATCCGTTGCCGCGGGCCGCGCATCCGGCACAGTGACGGTTACCGGCTGCCCCTGACGCAGAGCGTTGTCGGGCGCGGCGACCGTTATGCGGATGCGATAGACGAGATCGGTTCGCAGATCTTCGGTTTCCACCGATTTCGGCGTGAACTCGGCGCGCGGCGAAATATGGCCGATCGTGCCGCGATAGACCTTCGGGTTGCCGTCCGCCCGGATTTCCACCCCCATCCCCGGGGCAATCCGCGACAAGTCGGTTTCGGCGACATAGGCACGAACCCGCAGCGGGCGATCGATCGCGATGGTGAACGCCGTCGCCCCCGGCTGCACGAGGCTGCCCGGTTCGATCGCGCGGGTCACGACGGTCCCGTCGACCGGTGCGACCAGCCGCGTATCGCCAAGATCGGTGTCGATGCTCGACCGCTCGGCTTCCGCCGCCTCCACCCGCGCGCGCGCCGCGGCGATATCCTCGTCGCGCGCCCCCGCGCGTTGCAGCGCGAGAGCCTGGCTTGCCTCGGCCGCTTGCGCCTCCGCGCGCCGGAGATCGGCAACCGTCCGGTCCCACAGGGCGTGGCTGATGGCACCTTCTTCGACCAGGGCCTGGCGCCTTCGATAATCGTTGCGGGCGTTTTCGAGCGCCGCCCGGGCGGCGGCGGCGCGCGCTTCGGCCTGGCGAATATCCTGCGGACGATTGCCGTTGACCAGCCTCGCCAGATCCGCGCGTGCCTGCGCCAGACGCGCGTCGGCCTGGCGCAGGCGGTCGCGGTTCTGCGAAGCGTCGATCTGCGCCAGGAGGCTGCCCTGTTCGACCCGGTCGCCCTCCTCGACCGCGACCCGTTCGACGCGCCCGCCGACT
>NZ_CP144919.1 GCF_036700095.1 Pelagerythrobacter marensis
TTCATACAGAAGACTCCTTTTTGTTAAAATTATACTATAAATTCAACTTTGCAACAGAACCGGAAGGACTTTATCGAAAAAGATTAATTTCATATGGTGGTTTATTAAAGGAAATTCATAAGGAATTAAATCTTGATGACGCAGAAGATGGCGATTTAATACATACAGATGATGAAGAAAAAGCAGATGAAGATGGCTTTTCTATTATTGCAATGTGGAATTGGGAACGGAAAAATTATTTTATTAAAGAGTAATTCAACAAAAGGGCCAAGATTGTTTAAGCAAAACAAGACAAGTTAAGGGGTGCAGTTTACGCACCCCTTAACTTACTTATTAAATAATTTATAGCTATTGAAAAGAGACAAGAATTGCTCAAAGCTAATATTGTTTAAATCGTCAATTCCCGCATGTTTTAAGGATTTGTTAAATTGATTCTTTGTAAATATTTTCTTGTATTCTTTGTTAACCCATTTCATAACGAAATAATTATACTTCTGTTTATCTTTGTACGATATTCTTGATTTTTTTCTATTTAATCTGATAAGCGAGCTATTCACTTTAGGTTTAGGATGAAAATATTCTCTTGGAACCATACTTAATATAGAAATATCAACTTCTGCCATTAAAAGTAACGCCAATGAGCGCTTTGTATTCAATAACCTTTTAGCAAACCCGTATTCCACGATTAAATAACTCTCATCAGCTATACTTTCAAAAACAACTTTGCGTATTATATCCGTACTTATGTTGTAAGGTATATTACCAAATATTTTATAGGATTGGTTTTTAGGAAATTTAAACTGCAATATATCCTTGTTTAAAACTTGAAAATTATCGTGATTAACAAGTTTATTTTCTGTAGTCTTGCATAATTTATGGTCTATTTCAATAGCAGTTACGAAATTACACCTTTGTACTAATTCAAGGGTAAAATGCCCTTTTCCTGAGCCAATTTCAAAGATATTATCATGTTCATTTAAGCTTATATTTGTCATTATTTTATCTATATTACGTTTCGAAGTAATAAAGTTTTGACTGTCTTTTATATTTTTTTTGTTCATTATAACCCTCTTTAATGCGGTTATAATGAATTTTGCTTATCAACGATTCATTATAACCACTTATTTTTTGTTTGGTTGATAATGAACTGTGTTGATTACAAAAATACTAAAAATGCCCATATATTAATCCTCCTTCTTATAAACTTAAAATAATTATAGCACAAGCTCTGATAAATAAGAACATGATGAACGACCGTTAAATTTGTACTGCAATCGCGCCCTTTAATGGAACAAAAAGATTTGAATTCCTGTTATAAAAAAAGGATCAATTTTGAACTCTCTCCCAAAGTTGATTCCTTAACGATTTAGAAATCCCTTTGAGAATGTTTATATACATTCAAGGTAACCAGCCAACTAATGACAATGATTCCTGAAAAAAGTAATAACAAATTACTATACAGATAAGTTGACTGATCAACTTCCATAGGTAACAACCTTTGATCAAGTAAGGGTATGGATAATAAACCACCTACAATTGCAATACCTGTTCCCTCTGATAAAAAGCTGGTAAAGTTAAGCAAACTCATTCCAGCACCAGCTTCCTGCTGTTTCAAGCTACTTGAAACAATTGTTGATATAACTGTTTTGGTGAACGAAAGCCCACCTAAAACAAATACGATTATAATTGTCATGAACCATGATGTTGTTTCTAAAAGAAAGGAAGCAGTTAAAAAGCTAACAGAAAGAAATGTAACTCCGATGTTTAACACGTATAAAGGACCTCTTCTATCAACAAGTATCCCACCAATGTAGCCGAAAATAATGACACTCATTGTTCCAGGGAAAATAATTACACTTCCGATTTCGGCAGTACTTAGCTGGTGAACATCTTTCATCATATAAGGAACCATAGAGACAAACCCTGCTACTGTTCCAAATATAATTCCCCCACAAAGAACTCCAATCATAAAAGGTATATTTTTCCCTAATCCGGGATCAACAAAAGGATCTGTTACTTTCCTGATATGTTTTACAAATATCAGGAATGACAGCACGCTAACGATAAGAAAAGAAATGCTATATGATGTTGTAAACAACATAAAAAATACAATGCCTACAGACATTAGTATAATTCCTTTGATATCAAAATGACCTTTTATCCTTACTTCTTTCTTTAATAATTTCATAAGAAACGGAACAGTGATAATTGTTATCATAGGAATGAGTAGAAGATAGGACCAATGAATATAATGGGCTATCATTCCACCAATCGCTGGACCGACTCCTTCTCCCATGGCTACTATCGATCCAATAAGACCAAATGCTTTACCCCTATTTTCCTTTGGAATATAGCGCGCAACTACAACCATTACGAGTGCTGGAAATGCAGCTGCACCAGCCCCTTGAATAAAACGAGCCATAATAAGTAAGGAAAAGAAAGAATGGCCAACAAACCCAATTACCGACCCGAAACAATTTATTATAATTCCAAATAGGAGTAACCTTTTGATGCCTAATTGATCAGATAGCTTTCCATATACAGCTGTTCCAATGGAAAAGGTTAACATAAAGGCTGTGTTCACCCAGTTTGTACTCGCAGGTGGTTTATTAAAATCATTTGCAATATCAGGTAATGAGACGTTCAAAACCATTTCATTTAATACGCTAAAAAAAGATAAAATGCAAAGCCAAATTAAAATTTGGTTGTGTCGTAAATTCGATTGTGAATAGGATGTATTCACATTTCACCCTCCAATAATGAGGGCAGACGTAGTTTATAGGGTTAATGATACGCTTCCCTCTTTTAATTGAACCCTGTTACATTCATTACACTTCATAATTAATTCCTCCTAAACTTGATTAAAACATTTTACCACATATAAACTAAGTTTTAAATTCAGTATTTCATCACTTATACAACAAACGGGCCAGTTTGTTGAAGATTAGATGCTATAATTGTTATTAAAAGGATTGAAGGATGCTTAGGAAGACGAGTTATTAATAGCTGAATAAGAACGGTGCTCTCCAAATATTCTTATTTAGAAAAGCAAATCTAAAATTATCTGAAAAGGGAATGAGAATAGTGAATGGACCAATAATAATGACTAGAGAAGAAAGAATGAAGATTGTTCATGAAATTAAGGAACGAATATTGGATAAATATGGGGATGATGTTAAGGCTATTGGTGTTTATGGCTCTCTTGGTCGTCAGACTGATGGGCCCTATTCGGATATTGAGATGATGTGTGTCATGTCAACAGAGGAAGCAGAGTTCAGCCATGAATGGACAACCGGTGAGTGGAAGGTGGAAGTGAATTTTGATAGCGAAGAGATTCTACTAGATTATGCATCTCAGGTGGAATCAGATTGGCCGCTTACACATGGTCAATTTTTCTCTATTTTGCCGATTTATGATTCAGGTGGATACTTAGAGAAAGTGTATCAAACTGCTAAATCGGTAGAAGCCCAAACGTTCCACGATGCGATTTGTGCCCTTATCGTAGAAGAGCTGTTTGAATATGCAGGCAAATGGCGTAATATTCGTGTGCAAGGACCGACAACATTTCTACCATCCTTGACTGTACAGGTAGCAATGGCAGGTGCCATGTTGATTGGTCTGCATCATCGCATCTGTTATACGACGAGCGCTTCGGTCTTAACTGAAGCAGTTAAGCAATCAGATCTTCCTTCAGGTTATGACCATCTGTGCCAGTTCGTAATGTCTGGTCAACTTTCCGACTCTGAGAAACTTCTGGAATCGCTAGAGAATTTCTGGAATGGGATTCAGGAGTGGACAGAACGACACGGATATATAGTGGATGTGTCAAAACGCATACCATTTTGAACGATGACCTCTAATAATTGTTAATCATGTTGGTTACGTATTTATTAACTTCTCCTAGTATTAGTAATTATCATGGCTGTCATGGCGCATTAACGGAATAAAGGGTGTGCTTAAATCGGGCCATTTTGCGTAATAAGAAAAAGGATTAATTATGAGCGAATTGAATTAATAATAAGGTAATAGATTTACATTAGAAAATGAAAGGGGATTTTATGCGTGAGAATGTTACAGTCTATCCCGGCATTGCCAGTCGGGGATATTAAAAAGAGTATAGGTTTTTATTGCGATAAACTAGGTTTCACTTTGGTTCACCATGAAGATGGATTCGCAGTTCTAATGTGTAATGAGGTTCGGATTCATCTATGGGAGGCAAGTGATGAAGGCTGGCGCTCTCGTAGTAATGATTCACCGGTTTGTACAGGTGCGGAGTCGTTTATTGCTGGTACTGCTAGTTGCCGCATTGAAGTAGAGGGAATTGATGAATTATATCAACATATTAAGCCTTTGGGCATTTTGCACCCCAATACATCATTAAAAGATCAGTGGTGGGATGAACGAGACTTTGCAGTAATTGATCCCGACAACAATTTGATTAGCTTTTTTCAACAAATAAAAAGCTAAAATCTATTATTAATCTGTTCAGCAATCGGGCGCGATTGCTGAATAAAAGATACGAGAGACCTCTCTTGTATCTTTTTTATTTTGAGTGGTTTTGTCCGTTACACTAGAAAACCGAAAGACAATAAAAATTTTATTCTTGCTGAGTCTGGCTTTCGGTAAGCTAGACAAAACGGACAAAATAAAAATTGGCAAGGGTTTAAAGGTGGAGATTTTTTGAGTGATCTTCTCAAAAAATACTACCTGTCCCTTGCTGATTTTTAAACGAGCACGAGAGCAAAACCCCCCTTTGCTGAGGTGGCAGAGGGCAGGTTTTTTTGTTTCTTTTTTCTCGTAAAAAAAAGAAAGGTCTTAAAGGTTTTATGGTTTTGGTCGGCACTGCCGACAGCCTCGCAGAGCACACACTTTATGAATATAAAGTATAGTGTGTTATACTTTACTTGGAAGTGGTTGCCGGAAAGAGCGAAAATGCCTCACATTTGTGCCACCTAAAAAGGAGCGATTTACATATGAGTTATGCAGTTTGTAGAATGCAAAAAGTGAAATCAGCTGGACTAAAAGGCATGCAATTTCATAATCAAAGAGAGCGAAAAAGTAGAACGAATGATGATATTGACCATGAGCGAACACGTGAAAATTATGATTTGAAAAATGATAAAAATATTGATTACAACGAACGTGTCAAAGAAATTATTGAATCACAAAAAACAGGTACAAGAAAAACGAGGAAAGATGCTGTTCTTGTAAATGAGTTGCTAGTAACATCTGACCGAGATTTTTTTGAGCAACTGGATCCAGGAGAACAAAAACGATTTTTTGAGGAAAGTTATAAATTATTTTCCGAACGATATGGCAAGCAAAATATTGCTTATGCAACAGTTCATAATGATGAGCAAACCCCTCACATGCATTTAGGTGTTGTGCCTATGCGTGATGGAAAACTGCAAGGAAAAAATGTGTTTAATCGTCAAGAACTGTTATGGCTACAAGATAAATTCCCCGAGCATATGAAAAAACAGGGTTTTGAGTTGAAGCGTGGTGAACGTGGCTCTGACCGTAAACATATTGAGACAGCTAAATTTAAAAAACAAACTTTGGAAAAAGAGATTGATTTTCTAGAAAAAAATTTAGCAGTTAAAAAAGATGAATGGACTGCTTATAGCGATAAAGTTAAATCAGATTTAGAAGTACCAGCGAAACGACACATGAAAAGTGTTGAAGTGCCAACGGGTGAAAAGTCCATGTTTGGTTTGGGAAAAGAAATAATGAAAACAGAAAAGAAACCAACCAAAAATGTTGTTATATCGGAGCGTGATTATAAAAACTTAGTGACTGCTGCGAGAGATAACGATAGGTTAAAACAGCATGTTAGAAATCTCATGAGTACTGATATGGCGAGAGAATATAAAAAATTAAGTAAAGAACATGGGCAAGTTAAAGAAAAATATAGTGGTCTTGTAGAGCGATTTAATGAAAATGTAAATGATTATAATGAGTTGCTTGAAGAAAACAAGTCTTTAAAGTCTAAAATAAGCGATTTAAAGCGTGATGTGAGTTTAATCTATGAAAGCACTAAGGAATTCCTTAAGGAACGTACAGACGGCTTAAAAGCCTTTAAAAACGTTTTTAAGGGGTTTGTAGACAAGGTAAAGGATAAAACAGCACAATTCCAAGAAAAACACGATTTAGAACCTAAAAAGAACGAATTTGAACTAACTCATAACCGAGAGGTAAAAAAAGAACGAAGTCGAGATCAGGGAATGAGTTTATAAAATAAAAAAAGCACCTGAAAAGGTGTCTTTTTTTGATGGTTTTGAACTTGTTCTTTCTTATCTTGATACATATAGAAATAACGTCATTTTTATTTTAGTTGCTGAAAGGTGCGTTGAAGTGTTGGTATGTATGTGTTTTAAAGTATTGAAAACCCTTAAAATTGGTTGCACAGAAAAACCCCATCTGTTAAAGTTATAAGTGACTAAACAAATAACTAAATAGATGGGGGTTTCTTTTAATATTATGTGTCCTAATAGTAGCATTTATTCAGATGAAAAATCAAGGGTTTTAGTGGACAAGACAAAAAGTGGAAAAGTGAGACCATGGAGAGAAAAGAAAATCGCTAATGTTGATTACTTTGAACTTCTGCATATTCTTGAATTTAAAAAGGCTGAAAGAGTAAAAGATTGTGCTGAAATATTAGAGTATAAACAAAATCGTGAAACAGGCGAAAGAAAGTTGTATCGAGTGTGGTTTTGTAAATCCAGGCTTTGTCCAATGTGCAACTGGAGGAGAGCAATGAAACATGGCATTCAGTCACAAAAGGTTGTTGCTGAAGTTATTAAACAAAAGCCAACAGTTCGTTGGTTGTTTCTCACATTAACAGTTAAAAATGTTTATGATGGCGAAGAATTAAATAAGAGTTTGTCAGATATGGCTCAAGGATTTCGCCGAATGATGCAATATAAAAAAATTAATAAAAATCTTGTTGGTTTTATGCGTGCAACGGAAGTGACAATAAATAATAAAGATAATTCTTATAATCAGCACATGCATGTATTGGTATGTGTGGAACCAACTTATTTTAAGAATACAGAAAACTACGTGAATCAAAAACAATGGATTCAATTTTGGAAAAAGGCAATGAAATTAGACTATGATCCAAATGTAAAAGTTCAAATGATTCGACCGAAAAATAAATATAAATCGGATATACAATCGGCAATTGACGAAACTGCAAAATATCCTGTAAAGGATACGGATTTTATGACCGATGATGAAGAAAAGAATTTGAAACGTTTGTCTGATTTGGAGGAAGGTTTACACCGTAAAAGGTTAATCTCCTATGGTGGTTTGTTAAAAGAAATGGTTCTGTTGCAAAGTTAAATTAATATACAAAGTTATGCAAAAGCAGTAAATTATATACTATTATATCAACAGATTATTCGGTTGGATTTTATTATTTTTCATTTCTTTGTATCTATATTATATGATTTTCAAGTTTGCAACAGAACCATCTAATGTATGTCCCTCTGTATCAATGGCACGATATAAATAGCTCCATTTTCCTTTTATTTTGATATACGTCTCATCAATACGCCATTTGTAATAAGCTTTTTTATGCTTTTTCTTCCAAATTTGATATAAAATTGGGGCATATTCTTGAACCCAACGGTAGATCGTTGAATGATGAACGTTTACACCACGTTCTCTTAATATTTCAGATATATCACGATAGCTCAATGCATATCTTAGATAGTAGCCAACGGCTACAGTGATAACATCCTTGTTAAATTGTTTATATCTGAAAT